>NZ_JAPWCC010000012.1:0-55750 GCF_041433735.1 Gemella sp. 20925_1_85
ATACTTAAGCCTTTTTCTTATTTATTTTCGATTTTATTATGCTGAAGCTCCACTTGTTGCATCTGCTGCTGGTGCTGGCGCTGCTGGTGCTGCTCCACCATGACCTGCATCAGAAGCTCCACTTGTTGCATCTGCCGCTGCAGGAGCTGGTGCTGCTGCATATCCGTGACCTACAGGTACTCCATTTTTAACTAATGATTGACCTGTTTGTTTTAAGTACCAATCTACGATTGGTTTGAAGTCTAAGATGTACTCGTTGATACCTGCATATTTACCATTTTTGTCGTACATAGCTTGGTAGTTGTGCACAACATATTTATCTGGTCCATGAGTTGGAACGTGTGTACGGAATACATCGATTTGTCCTGAACGTAGTAATCCTACTAACCAGTTTACACTCTTATGTATTCTCTCTGGTTGCTCTGGGTGAACATTTGCTAATGAACATCCAACTTGTACTGGACGACGTTTTGCAAGCATTTCGTAATCTTCTTTGTGGTAGTTGTAGTATAAGAATTGGTTATTGCTGTCTGCATAAGTTAATTCCATTGGCATAGAGTTTAAGAAGTAGTTAAGTTGGTCTACTGTTAAGATACCACGATCAAGTTTAACATATGTATCTCCAGATACAGCGTTAACTTTTTCAGCTGCTTTTTCATACCAGTCATCAGCATTTCCATCAACACCTTCAATTGTTGTATCACATTTTCCACTAGCTGTTAAGTCTTCTGGCGGTGTTGGTTTTCTTTCTGCTAATGATTGCGCTACTGTAGCAAATTTAACGAATTTAGTTAAGCACATACGTAAGTAACCTACAGTACGATCATCTTTTAAGTTACCTTCAGCATCAAAAGCTTCTTTAGCTTTACCTAAAAGGAACTCATGTCCTGGGAATACAATCGCGTTTACACCTGGAGCGTCTAAGATTTGACGTAAGTGTAATTGAGCACGAGATGATCCTTGATCATAGTATGAAGCTCCAAGTACCATTACTGGTTTGTTTTCAAGTGGGTGTAATTCGAATGATAACCACTCTAATGCACTCTTAAGTGATGCAGTAATTGTGTGGTTGTGCTCAGGTGTAGCGATGATAACACCATCAGCTTGTAAAATTTTACGGTTCATTACTAATAAATCTTTGTTTTCTCTTGAATGATCTTCATCTTGGTTAAACATTGGTAAGTTAGTAATGTCTAATAATTCTAAAGTGAATAAATCTTTATATTCTTTTGCTATAAATTCCATTAATTTGCGGTTATAAGAAATCTCCGCGTTTGAACCTACGATACCTACTAATTTCATGTGTCTACACTCCTATCCTATTTTAAATCTTCCCAAGAGAAGTTTTCAATTTCTTTTTCAGCTAATTTATGAGCATTAATTAATTTCTCGGTAATTTTGATGAATAATAAGAAATCAGCAAATAAACTATCTAATTTAGCAACTGTTTCTGGATTAGAAATATCTCCAGCTTCGTCAAAAGCTTGTAAAGAATGTCCTAATAAGAACTCAGAACTTGGCATTACTCGTGCTTTAACTTCTGGTGAATCCATCATTTGACGTAAGTGCGCTTGTGCACGAGATGAACCAAGAGTTCCGTATGAAGCTCCTGTTAACATTACTGGTTTGTCAAGTAATGGGTGAATTCCATAAGATAACCAAGCGATTGCACTCATTAATGATGCAGGCACTGCGTGGTCATATTCAGGTGAACTGATGATAACCCCATCTGCTGCCTCAATTTTAGCTGCAATTTCTTTCACTCCTTCAGGTAATTCTTTATTAGCTGGTTTGTTGAATAAAGGAAGATCTTTAATTTCAACTAGTTCTATGTCAGCTTTACCTGCAAAATGTTTTTTAATATATTGTAAAAGTTGGCGGTTTGTAGATTTTTTAGAGTTTGTACCAACTAGACCAATTAATTTTACCATGTTTTTGTTTCCTCTCTCATTTTTTTTACTATCTACTTTATTTGTATCTAGATTTTCTTGTTTTGCTTTTTTAACATTTTTTTTGTTTTTTACTTCAGCCACTTTAATAGAGCCTCCTTAAATTAATAGTATATTCAGTATTCTTCAAGATATTTTTATCTAACATATTATTTTATCTAGCACTCCGCTTGTATAATAGACTTTACCTTCAGTTGTTACAACAACGCATTCTATATCAGGTAAGTTATTCACTTCTTCTAAAATATCTTTGATATCTTTTCCAAACAATCTTGTAGTCCAGATTTCTCCATCTACTGACTTCCTAGAGATTATTGATAGCCCAGCTACATTTGTTTCAACAGGATAACCAGTTTTTGGATTTAATATATGATGATACGTCTTACCATTTTCTGTATGATTTCGTTCATATATTCCTGATGTTACTACTGATTGATTTTTTATTCCTATAGTAAATAAATGATTCCCTCTTGTTTCAACTGGATTCTGTATACCTATGCGCCACATTAAATCTTGATTATGCTTAGCATCACCAAAAGTTAATACATTACCACCTAAATTGATTAACCCAGCATCTACTCCTCTTTTCTTCAAATATTCTATCATAAGATCAGCAATATATCCTTTTGCTAAGGCACCTAAATTAATAGCCATACCCTCTCTTGCAAGATAGACAGATTGTTCTTCTTCATTTAAGATTATTTGATTAGGATCAGTTATTTCTAATAAATTATCAATTTCTTGTTTTGTAGGGACTTTTACATCTTTAAACCCTATTCTCCATGTCTGCACAATCGGACCAATAGCAATATTTAAAAAGCTATTAGGAGCACAACTATGGTTTTTCCCTATTTTTATCAAATCAAATAAATCCGGATGGACTTTGACTGCTTTGATACCTGCATTATGATTAACTTCCATTAATTCAGAACTGTCGTCATTTGCACTAAATCTATGTTCATACATCTTCAACATTTCTACAGCATCATCTAAAATAGTTTCAGCATCAACGCTATCAAAAATAAGAATATCTATATGAGAACCCATTAATTTTAAGGTCTTTCTTCTTAATTCCATTTTTTTACACCTTACAATAAAAAATTTATTTGCTTAAGATAACTAAATATGTTATATACATCTACAAGAAACCTGTTATTAAAAGACAAAGTAATAATAGATGATTAATACTTTAATTACATTATATAACAGAAAGCTCTTCAAATCAATAAAATATTTAACTCATAAAGGAGATACAATATATCGTTTTCATTAAAAACACAATAATAAGTAATATCTTAATTTTAATTTTTCATAAAAAAAACTAAAAATATATCCCACATTTAATCTTTACTATCAAAAAATATTAATCTAGCAATATTTTATAACTTCTTAAGTTTTTTTAAATTTATCAAAATATATTTATTCTAAATTTCTAAAAATACAAATATAAACTAAAAAAAAACAAAAATGTGATAGTACACCTTTCATTTTCATTGATATTCATTTTCATTTACCTATCTGTATCATAGTAAGTATGTATATGCTGTTATAAAATAAAACTATTAATCAGTCTAAATATTAAAGAAAATCTTCCATTTTCAACTGATTAATAGTCTATTTTTAATTTTTAATTTTTAATTTGATTTTCCTAGCTGTAAATACTAGTAAATTCATTATAATGCTAGAAAATACTATTGGCATATACACATTTAATACTGACGCTCCTACTTCTTGCCCCTCTATTAACTTATAGTATATCCCTATAAATAATACTCCCAATGCAAGTGCATTTATTAATAATGGTGAAAGCCATAATTTCTTAAACGCTATATTTAAAATATATGTGATAAACCACGATCCTAGTATATACCATTTACTATAGGTATACCAATATGCCAATAAAACTATTATACTCATTATCTCAACTCACTTAAAAATCTTGTTGCAATTTCTTGCGGTCTAGTTATTGCTCCACCAACTACTATACAGTGTGCCCCCGCTTCAAAAGCTTGTTTCGCTTGTTGTGGGGTATGAATTTTTCCTTCTGCAATAACCGGAATTTTTACTTTTTCTACGATTTCTTTTACTAAGCTTGGATTGAATTCTTTAGAATCTGCCGTGTATGGTGTATAGCCATTCATCGTTGTCCCTACGAAATCTACCCCTGCTCTTTCCGCTTCAATAGCTTCTTCTAAATTAGAAATATCTGCCATCAATAATACATTAGGATACTTTTCTTTTATTTCTTCCACGAATTCACTAGGTGTTTTTCCATCCCCTCGTTCTCTATTCGTACAATCTAACGCTATTATATCAGATCCTGCATCAACTAATTTATCAACTTCATCCATTGTAGCAGTTATATATGAAGCGTATCCTTCATATGATTTTTTTATTATACCAATTACTGGTAAATTTGTTTGTTCTTTTATTTGTTTAATATCTAAAACTCCTTGAGCTCTAATAGCCTTTACCCCTGCATTCTTAACAGCTTGTGCCATTAAACACATTATTCCGCCTTCTTCTTTATATAAAGCTTCACCTGGTAACGCTTGACAAGAGACTATCATTTCCCCTTCTAGATACTCTAATAATTGTTGTTTATCCATAAGATTATCCTTTCACCGCTCCTAAAGTAACACCTTGAGTAAAGTAATTTTGGAAACAAATGAACACGATTATCATCGGTAAAGACGCTAATGATGCTCCTGCCATTAGTAATCCGTAGTCATTAGAGAACTCTTGACCTTGTGCTAACGCTGCTAACCCTAAAGGTAATGTAGACATGTCTGGTGTATTAGAGAAGATTAATTGTGAGAAGTAATCGTTCCAGCTAGCGATGAAAGTAAAGATCGCTAATGCTCCGATACCTGGTTTAATAATTGGTAAGGCGATATTTATAAATGTCCTTACTTCACCACAACCATCTATTCTTGCTGATTCAAGTAACTCTGTTGGAATTGCTTGAGAGAATTGTCTCATTAAGAATACACCGAACGGCCAACCTACTGCAGGTAGAATTAACGCGTAGTATGTATTCATTAAGTTAAATTCAGTTATTAAGTTTAATAAAGGTATTAAAATTACTTGTTTAGGTAATGCCATTGCTGCAACAAACACCATGAATATTATCTTAACACCTGGGAAATTTTTCTTAGCTAGCGCGTATCCTGCTAGAGCTGATGTAGCACAAACTAAAAATGTTGTCATTACTGAAATAAATACTGAGTTAAAGAACCATCTTAATGTATTTGATGTAAATAACTTCTCATAGTTTTCCAATGTTGGAGTTGATGGCCACCATTCTGGTGGAATTGTTATCGCTACATCTTGTAATTTAAATGATCCTGATGCAATCCAATAAAATGGAAAAATAAAGAATATAGTTAACCCAAGTAATATTATCATTGATACTATTTTAAAAATACTTATACTTTTCATTCTAAATCCTCCTAATCATTATCTGTAGATAGGAACTTGAATTGTAATATTGAAATTATTCCAATAATTACAGCAAGGATAATACCCATCGCACTAGCTACACCATGATTTCCGTTTTTAATTGCTGCTTCATAAACTAGATACATAATTGTACTTGTTCCATAGTTTGGTCCCCCAGCAGTTAATAACTGGATTAAGGCGAAAATTTGGAACGAGTTGATTGTAGTTACAACAACAATATATAATGTTGTTGGTTTAATCAGCGGCCAAGTGATTTTTGTAAATACTTGCCATTTTGTTGCTCCATCAATCTCTGAAGCTTCTAATAACTCTTTTGGCACGTTACCTAAAGCAGCAACATAAAGAATTATAGGTTGACCCAATGAAGTAGTAATCAAAATCGTAATAATAGCATATAATGCTGTACTCGGATTTCCTAACCAGTCTACATTATCATTAATTAAATGCATCGACTTAAATACATAGTTTAAAATTCCGTATTCTGGGTGATAGATCCAAGCCCAAACTACAGTGACAGAAACTACAGAAGAAATCGCTGGTATATAGAATACTCCACGGAAGAACGATCTTACTACTGCACTCTTATTGTAAATCGTTACTGCAACAAATATAGATACTAATACTACTATAGGCACTGCAACTACCGTTACAATAACGGTATTAATAAGGGATTTCATGAATGGTTCGTGGATCGTCGCTCCACTTCCACTGAACATTAAGTCTGAATAGTGTTTAAGTCCAACAAATACTGGATTCTTTTTAGCAAAACTATATAATGACAACTGCAGTCCACGTAACATCGGGACTAAAACAAATGTTATGAAAAATAAACTAACTGGCAAAATAAATAGATATGCACTAAAGTCTATTTTTTTTCTTTTCTTAGTAGTTTTCATAGAACCTCCTAAAAATTTTATTTTTTATCTAAAAAAGGGATAGAAGCAACTCTATCCCTTCATACGTCAAATTACAATGCTTCTTTTATTGTTTTATTTGCATCTTCAACAAATTTATCTAATCCTTCTTTAGGTGTAGTTTTTCCATTTAATACACCTTGAACCATGTTGAACCATAGCGGTCTCATTTTTGCGAATCCTGGAATTGTGTTATAGTATGGAGCATATTGTCCAGTTAATCCTTCAGCAAATTTAAGTTCTTCTGAATCGTATAATCCTGTTTCACCTTTTTTAGCTGAGAAGTTTCCAGATGCTAATAGAGTACGTTTACCCCAATCTTTGTCATTAACCATAAAGTCAACGAATTTTTTAGCCGCTGCTGCTTTATCTGCATCACCATTATCAAAGATAGCTGGTCCTGCAACTAGATAATCGTATTTAGCTTTTCCGCCATTGTTAGGGAACGGTAAGAATTTGTAGTTAAATCCAGATGCGTGTGAAGCTGCAATACCAGGAGAGAATAAGATTGTAGTTGCTGCACGCCCTGATTTGAATGCCTCTAGAGCATCTTTAGCCTCTAACGCTACCCCTTGTCCTAATAAACCATCATCATAAGCTTTTTTTACCCACTCTAATCCTTTAACACCATTTGCATCATTAATAGTGTATTTGCTGATTGCATCATCTGTGATCCAAGAGTTGTATAAGTTCGCTACAAATGCTCTTGGCCCTTGGTCTCCTGCTTGTGATTTAGTGTAGAATAAAGCTGGAGTGATACTTGAATCTTTTTGTTTAACTGCTTTTAAGAATTTTTCATATTCTTCTACAGTCCAACTTCTATCTTGTTTGTTAAGAGGTAGAAGGTCTGTTACACCTAACTTATCAGTTAAGTCTTTGTTAACACCCATTAAGAATGGTGCTACCCCTTGTGGATACATGTAAAGTTTATCTTTATAACTTGATGCTTTAACTGCTGCTTCATTTAATTTAGATTTATCAACATCATCTAATGGAACTAATAAATCTTTCGCTGCCCAAGCAATTACACGCCCTGGCGCATCATAAATTACGTCTGGAGCAGTTTTCGATTGAATAGCTGTTTCAATTTTGGCTGGTCCATCTGTAAATTCTATTTTTTGATAGTTAACTTTAATATTTGGATTTTTTGCTTCAAACGCTTTGATTAAAGCTGCATCAAAATCCTCAGTTTTTTTGAATTCTTTATCTTTTGTAAATTGTGGGAAATCCCAATAAGTAATTTCTACTTTTTTATTCGGATCGGCTTGTTTTTCTTCTTTTTTGCCACCCACACACCCTGTTAAAACAAGAGCTGTTGTTGCTGCTACAGCAAACAATTTATTTAATTTTCTCATAATATGAGCCTCCTTATTTTGTATGTTTTTTAAAAAATTTGACGTCTTAGTTAGATTATTCCAAGATACTTAGTTCTGTATCTACATCGAAGTAATGAGCTCTATTCATATCTAATGCGAATGTAAGTTCATCTCCCATTTTAATATTTTGTCTTGAGTGTACAATCGCTTTGATATTTTCACCATTTAAATCTGTATGAACGATATATTCTGAACCTAATAACTCTGCCACAATTACTTTTGAAGTAATTTTAGCATGTGAATATGTTTCTAGTACGAGTGGATCATTAGAGATATTCTCTGGTCTAATTCCTAGAACTACTTCTTTCCCTTCATAGCCTAGTTCTTTCAATTTATCATAGTGTCCTATCGGAATTTCTATTTCTCCTCCATCTTTAGTTACAAAGTTACCTTCAGCAACTCTTCCTCTCATGAAGTTCATTGTAGGAGCTCCGATAAATCCTGCAACGAATAGATTTTCTGGATGATCATAAATCTCTTTAGGACTTCCAACTTGTTGAACAATACCTTTTTTCATTACTACGATTCTATCAGCCATTGTCATAGCTTCAGTTTGGTCGTGTGTTACATAAATCGTAGTAGCTCCTAATGTGTTATGTATTTTAATGATTTCCGCTCTCATGTTACTTCTTAACTTAGCATCTAAATTCGATAACGGTTCATCCATAAGAAATACTTTAGGACTTCTAACTATTGCTCTTCCCAATGCAACCCTTTGACGTTGTCCTCCAGAAAGTGCTTTTGGCTTTCTATCTAAAAGCTCTTCTAACCCAAGAATTTTTGCAGCTTCTTCAACCTTCGCTTTAATTTCATCTTTAGGTACTTTTCTTAATTTTAAAGCAAATGCCATATTATCAAAAACTGTCATATGCGGATATAACGCATAACTTTGGAATACCATTGCGATATCTCTATCTTTAGGTTCAACATCATTAACTAATTTATCCCCTATGTAAAACTCACCTTCTGTAATATCTTCTAGACCAGCAATCATTCTAAGTGTAGTAGATTTCCCACACCCTGATGGTCCAACAAATACAACAAATTCCTTGTCAGCCACTTCCAAATTAAAATCAGTTACCGCGCAAAAACCATTATCATATTTCTTATAGATTTTTTTTAATGATAAACTCGCCATACTAACCTCCTATAAATTGATATTTATCTTTTCATCAAAAATAGTATCATAAATGAAAGCGTTTGTAAAGATAAAAATCTAGAAATTTAATGTTCTAACCTTTATAAGAAACTATTATTTTTTCATTTTTATTTGAACAATAAACAAACTTATTTTTTAGAAATATCGTGTAAAATATATTAAAAAACACATTTTTAACAGTAAAACAAACATTTTATTATACAATATTATATTGTATTTTTTTATCATATTAAACTTTCAATTTAACACATTAACACTTGTATAATTATAATTATCTTTTTAAAATGTTTTATTATTACCATTTTTAAACAAAAATCATATTCAATATTAATTAATAAACTCTAAGTTGTTTTACATAATATAAATTAAAGAACACTTATTAAAACTATTACTTTTTATTAGTAAAATATAGATTTTTAATATCCTTAATATATTTATAAATATTAATAAACATAAACATAATTTTTTTATATAAAAACTTATAAATATAAATAAAAAAAGGTAAAAGTCTTAGACTTTTACCTTTTTAAATCTATTTTATTCTAATTAGCGTTTGATGTTGTAGAATGCTAATTCACCTGGGTATACAGCTGTTGCATCTAATTCATCTTCAATACGTAATAATTGGTTGTATTTAGCAATACGGTCTGTACGGCTAAGAGAACCTGTTTTGATTTGTCCAGCGTTAGTAGCAACTGCGATATCTGAGATTGTTGAATCTTCAGTTTCTCCAGAACGGTGAGAAATAACAGCTGTGTAACGAGCACGTTTAGCCATTTCGATAGCGTTTAGAGTTTCAGTTAAAGTACCGATTTGGTTAACTTTGATTAGGATTGAGTTACCAACACCTTGTGCGATACCTTGTGATAATTTCTTAGTATTAGTTACGAATAAATCGTCTCCTACTAATTGTACACGGTCACCGATACGGTCTGTAAGTAATTTCCATCCTTCCCAGTCGTTTTCATCCATACCATCTTCGATAGTGATGATTGGGTATTTGTTTACTAATTCTTCTAAGTAATCAACTTGCTCTGCTGAAGTACGAACTGCTCCACCTTCACCTTCGAATTTAGCGTAGTTGTAAACTCCGTTTTCGTAGAATTCAGATGACGCACAGTCGAATCCTAAGAATACATCTTTACCTGGTTCTAATCCAGCTGCTTTAATTGCAGAAAGAATAGTTTCAACTGCATCTTCAGTTCCTTCGAATGTTGGAGCGAATCCACCTTCGTCACCTACTGCAGTAGATAAACCACGGTTGTGTAATAATTTAGCTAAGTTGTGGAATACTTCAGCTCCCCAACGTAAAGCTTCTTTAAATGTAGGTGCTCCTACTGGTAAGATCATGAACTCTTGGAATGCGATTGGAGCGTCTGAGTGAGATCCACCGTTTACGATGTTCATCATTGGAGTTGGTAATTCTTTAGAGTTTGTTCCTCCTAAGTATCTGTATAGAGGTACTCCTAAAGAATCAGCTGCAGCGTGTGCTACTGCTAAAGATACACCTAAGATAGCGTTAGCTCCTAGACGTCCTTTGTTTTCAGTTCCATCTAATTCGATCATAGCTTCGTCAATTCCTACTTGATCAAATACGTCGAATTTACCTTCTAATAATGGTGCAATTTCTTCATTAACGTTAGTTACAGCTTTAGTTACACCTTTACCTAAGTAACGACCTTTGTCTCCATCACGTAATTCAACTGCTTCGTATTGTCCAGTTGATGCTCCTGATGGTACTAGTGCGCGTCCAAACGCTCCTGATTCAGTTGTTACTTCAACTTCTACAGTTGGGTTACCACGTGAATCTAAAACTTCTCTTGCATATACTTCTGCGATAATATCAAATGTTTTTGCTAACATTAATTTTCTCCTTGTTGTTTAATTTATATTTCTATTATACTACAATTTTTTAAAAATTGCTAAACCTAATCTAATTTTCCGCCTTCTAAAAGAGCTAAGAATGATTCTGGTTGTAAAGCAGCTCCACCTACTAATGCTCCATCTACGTCTGGGCATGATAGATATTCTTTTACGTTTTCAGGTTTAACTGAACCACCGTATTGGATACGAACTTTTTCAGCAACTTCTTTTCCGTATAGTCCTTCAACTACATCACGAACAGCTTTACACATTTTTTGTGCGTCTTCTTTAGTAGCTGATTTTCCTGTTCCGATAGCCCAGATTGGTTCGTAAGCGATAACTGATGATGCTACTTGTTCAGCTGTTAAATCAGCTAAAGCGCCTTTTACTTGATCTCCTACGAATTCAGCAGCTTTTCCTGCTTCATAAGTTTCAAGTGTTTCACCACAGCAGATGATTGGTAATAAACCATTTGCAAAAATAGCTTTTGCTTTTTTGTTAATATCTTCATCTGTTTCGTGGAAATATTCACGACGCTCTGAGTGACCGATTACTACGTAATTAACTCCCATTTCAGCTAATACTTTTGGTGAAGTTTCACCAGTGTATGCTCCTGAGTTTTCAAAGTAACAGTTTTGAGCTGCAACTTTTAATCCAGTTCCTTCAGCAGCGCTAAGTAATGCACTTAAGTCAACAGCTGGAGCTGCAATACCAGCTTCAACTTTATCAGCTGATGGTAATTTCCCAGCGATTGCTTCAACAAAAGCTTTAGTTTCTTCTGGGTTTTTATTCATTTTCCAGTTTCCTGCGATAAATGGTAATCTTGACATAATGTTACTCTCCTTGAGTTTTAAAAATTATTTATTTGATAATGAATCAATTCCTGGTAATACTTTTCCTTCTAGGTATTCTAGAGAAGCTCCCCCACCTGTAGAAATGTGTGAGAATTTTTCTGCATATCCTAAAGAAATAGCTGCTGTCGCACTATCTCCACCACCGATAATAGTAGTAGCACCTTCTAGGTGAGCGATAGCTTCACATACACCAATTGTACCTTTTGCAAAGTTTGGCATTTCGAACACACCCATTGGTCCGTTCCAAATTACAGTTTTCGCTCCCTCAAGAGTGTTTTTGAATAATTCAACAGATTTAGGACCGATATCTAATCCTTCTTCATCAGGTTGAATATCACCTTCAGCAACACGGCTAGGCGCATCATTTGAGAACTCTTTAGCTACAACTGTGTCGATTGGTAATACTAATTTATCACCAGCTTTTGCCATAAGTTCACGAGCGTATTCAACTTTATCATCTTCACAAAGTGAAATTCCGATTTCTTTACCTTGTGCTTTCATGAAAGTATAAGCCATACCTCCACCGATGATTACTTTATCAGCTTTATCCAATAAGTTTTCAATTACTGCAATTTTATCAGAAACTTTTGCTCCACCTAAGATTGCAACAAGTGGTCTTTCTGGGTTATCTACTGCTCCACCGATAAATTTAATTTCTTTATCTACTAGGAATCCAGAAGCAGAGTTCCCTTCACCAATGTTAGATGCAATACCTACGTTTGAAGCGTGAGCACGGTGAGCTGTACCGAATGCATCGTTTACATATACATCACCTAGAGAAGCCCAATATTTAGCAAGTTCTGGATCATTTTTAGATTCTTTTTTACCATCTACATCTTCGAAACGAGTGTTTTCGAACATTAAGATTTCACCTTCATTTAATCCTTTAACCGCTGCTTCTAATTCAGCTCCGCGAGTTTCAGCTACGAATTTTACTTCTTTACCTAATAATTCTGATAATCTTTTAGCAACCGGTGCTAAACTTTTTGAAGCTTTATCAGCTTCTTCTTTAACACGTCCTAAGTGAGAGAACGCTACTACTTTAGCTCCTTGATTTAAAGCATACTCAATTGTTGGTAATGCTGCAGTAATACGATTATCGTTTGTAATTACACCATCTTTTAAAGGCACGTTGAAATCAACACGCATTAAGACAGTTTTCCCTTGTAAGTTACCTAAGTCTTTAATAGATTTCTTCATGGAAAGCTCCTTTTAAATATTTTTGGAATATATGAGACAAGGGAGTGACTCAAAAATCGTGATTTCATAGAAATCGATTTTGTCGAGTCACCCCCGCAAAGTTTATTAGATATCTAAAGAGCTTTTACAAAGCGAATTTAGATATCAATAAACCACTGCGTTTATGTACTCTCATATGAACTTTGTTAAGTTTTAGGACTTTTGGGAAAGCCCCTTATCTACTCTTATTTATTACCTAATTAGATTATTTGATTAATCCTGCAAAGTATTTTAATGTTCTTACTAATTGAGCAGTGTAAGACATTTCGTTGTCGTACCAAGATACAACTTTAACTAATTGTTTGTCACCAACTGTGATAACTTTTGTTTGAGTTGCATCGAATAATGATCCGTAAGAAATTCCTACGATATCAGAAGATACGATTGGGTCTACGTTGTAACCGAATGATTCGTTAGAAGCAGCTTCCATAGCAGCGTTAACTTCTTCAGCTGTAACAGTTTTTTCTACTACTGCTACTAATTCAGTTAATGATCCTGTTGGTACAGGTACACGTTGAGCAGCTCCATCTAATTTACCGCTTAATTCTGGGATTACTAATCCGATTGCTTTAGCAGCACCAGTTGTGTTAGGTACGATGTTAGCAGCTGCAGCACGAGCACGACGTAAGTCTCCTTTAGGGTGTGGAGCGTCTAGTGTGTTTTGGTCACCAGTGTATCCGTGGATAGTTGTCATTAATCCTTCAACTACTGTGAAGTTATCGTGTAATGCTTTAGCCATTGGAGCTAAACAGTTTGTAGTACATGAAGCACCAGAGATAACTGTTTCAGTTCCATCTAAGATTTCGTGGTTTACGTTGTAAACTACAGTTTTAACGTCGTTTCCACCTGGAGCAGAGATTACAACTTTTTTAGCTCCTGCTTTAATGTGAGCTTCAGCTTTTTCTTTAGAAGTGAAGAAACCAGTACATTCTAATACTACGTCTACTCCTAATTCTCCCCATGGTAATTCAGCTGGATTTGGATTAGCGAAAGCTTTGATTTCTTTACCGTTTACTACGATACTTCCTTCTGCTGCTGATACTTCTCCGTCAAAACGTCCTTGAGTTGTATCGTATTTTAATAAGTGAACTAGTTGAGCAACTGGTGTTAAGTCGTTAATTGCTACTACTTCGATTCCTTCTACGTTTTGGATTCTTCTTAGTGCTAGACGTCCGATACGTCCAAATCCGTTAATTGCTACTTTTACTGTCATTTTTTAGTTCCTCCTAAAAATTTTTATTAACTTTTTTTATTATTTTTTTGCAAATAGCCTCGTCAATAATTAGTGTCGCATTTGCTGGTTTAGTGTTTAGATAACTATACACCGCATCAGCCTTCGCTTCTCCACCAACTATCGTAAAGACATTATCAATGCCATTAACATCTTTAAAACTCATACCTATAGTAGAGGTTTTAAATATCTCACTGCCGTTCTCATCGAAATAACTTCCAAATGATTCACTAACAGCTTTTTTTTCGTTCAATACTTCTAAAACTTCTTTAGACGATTTACGCCTTTCTGCCATTTCAAAAGCATTTCCTATACTATGGATAATTATGGATGTTTTTTCTATAACATCAAGCGCATTTTTTACAACAGGTTCTTTTACAAGTTCCTCTAATGCTTTTTGTCCTATATTATCTGGCGCGTGTAACAATTGATATGCATGACCTGAATTTTTAGCCATTTTAGAAGCTATATCATTTGCTTGATACTCAGTATCCACAACAGATAGGCCACCTCTAATAGGTGTTATAGTAACATTTTTCCCATAACCAAATGTTGCATTAGCTTTGCCGGCTATGTAGTACATTGTACTTCCTCCGCTGACTCCAATTACGCAATCTTTAGTTATTTTAGCATTAACCTTATCCAACAGCAGGCTTGTCATTTCTTCTCTAGTGGCTTCATTATTAATGAAGTCACCAGCCACTATATGAACTTGTTTTAATGAAAAATGATTTTTTATAAAACTTCTTTCTTTTGCAAAGACATCGTTTATAACCGCTTCTTTTATCTCTAAAAGAAGAATCTCTCCTTTTTCAGTAACACTCATCCCTGTAGCATTTTTTGTAATTAGCCCTAACTTGGATAAAACTTCACATTCTGTACGTAATTGCCTTTCTGTCATATTGATAAAATTCAATAATGTTTTTCGACCAACAGGTTGATTAACTTTAATTGTAACCAACAGTTCATATCTATTATTAAATTTCATAAACATTTCAGGTACGAGTCTACTTTGCATATGTAACAAATGTAAAATATCCATCTTAAGTTTCCCCTATAGTATTGAAAATTTATTTGTGGACACCTATTGTCCAGTTAGGTCGTTTTTCGACCAACTTATTTTAAAAAAATAAACTTTCTGATTAAAATTATAGCAAAGGCTTAACAAAAAATCAAGTCTTTAGAATGATTTTAATCAAAAAATTCATTTTTTATTTCAAGATTGTTAGTAATTCAATTTGGATTATGAAATAAAATACAAATATCATTTCATATTCTTTGTAATCTATTGGTAACTCAGAGATGTATTGACTAGGATAATTTACTTCAATATCTTTTTTCAAGTCAGCGACATTAATATTATCAAAATTGTATCTAGCAAGTAAGCTCTCTAATTCACTATCACTATAATAGAATATTTTCTTAACTTTTGAAGAAAATAAACTGTCAGCAAGTGTAATATTCTCTAGTACAGACAATACTGATTGTAGATCATGCGCTGCTTTGTTAGAATTTCCCGAAATAAGACTGTATAACTTTTTCAATAAAAGTCTTGGAATTTTGTATTTTAATTCTAAAACTTCAAAATCTACTTCTTCTGTTTTTTCTGTATTATTTTGTTTTTTCGCTGTTTTTGACTTAACTACTTGATTAGAATTCTTATCAACAAAAACTACGAATTTATCATCTATATCTACTATTTCATGTTTATTAAACTCAGTTTCCCTATCTAAGTTTTTTAATGTTTTTTCTTGATCTAATTTTTGGTAAGGTCGCTTAAATTTATTTTCATCTAATAGATAAAAACCTCTATACGACTTATGATATTTAAATTTCAATTTTACACCTCTATCCTAATTTTAATCTTTTAATATACTACCATAATTACTAAAAATATTCAACCTTCTATTCATATTGGTATCAATTCTAACTATTATTAGAACAACTCTCGTAACTTATCAAACGGAATACCTGCTTCTAATAAAATCATTAATTTAATTCTAGCTTTTTGACCACTTAGCCCTGTTGTAAAGATAACCCCATCTTGTTGGAATCTTTTTCCTCCACCTTCATAGTCATAAACATCTTGAGTAACTCCATTAAAAGCACGAGAAACAAAAACAACAGGGATATTCTTTTCAATACAGTTTCTAATTGCTGAGACAGTTTTGGGAGGTAAGTTTCCAGCTCCTAAAGCTTCTATTACTAGACCATCTACTCCTAAATCACATACAGCATTAATTAAATCTCCATCCATTCCAGCATACGCTTTTAATAGGTATACTCTTTTTTCTGTAGTACTAACATTATAGTGCTCTTCTTTTATCAATTTTTGGAAATATATAACTTTGTTTTTTGATACCAGACCTATCGGACCAAATGTTGGGGTTTGAAAAGTAGCAACGTTGGTTGTGTGTGTCTTCGTAACATAGGTCGCTGTATGAACTTCATCATTCATAACTACTGAAACTCCCTTATCACTACTTTCATCATCAGTAGCAACTACTAAAGAACTTCTAAGATTTGCTAGGCCATCCGCTCCTATTTCATTACTTGAGCGCATAGCTCCAGTTATAACGATTGGAATATTTACATCTAGAGTTAACTCTAAATAATATGCTGTTTCTTCAAGAGTGTCTGTACCATGAGTAACCACTACACCATCATACCCTTCTTGAACAGCTTCTTCTATTCTATTTTTAATCCCGAACATTTCATTTTGCGTTATTTGAGGTGATGCTAGATGATATAAATCTTCAACATGTAAATCTCCGATATAAGAGAATATGTTTCCACCAACACCTATAGGATTACTATCAGTTGGAGCGACTTTCCCAGTTTTCTGATTTTCGCTCATAGAAATCGTACCGCCTGTATTTAGTATTAGTATTTTTTTCAACTTAAGTTCCCCTCTCTAATTTCTTAAATTATCATA
Source organism: Gemella sp. 20925_1_85 (assembly GCF_041433735.1). Taxonomy (NCBI): domain Bacteria; kingdom Bacillati; phylum Bacillota; class Bacilli; order Caryophanales; family Gemellaceae; genus Gemella; species Gemella sp. 20925_1_85. The sequence goes on from NZ_JAPWCC010000012.1 coordinate 16,983, forward strand.
TCCATTTACAACTAAGTCTACTTTTCCATTTTCAGGATTGATAACCAACCCATGAACAGGTACATCTTTAGGAATCAAAGGATGTTTTGTTATCATATTTACGTCATGAGCTACACTTTCATTAACATCATCAAATCCATGTAACCATGAACTCAGATCAAGACCTGAATACTGTAGAATATCTAAAGTTTCCTTACCTACTCCTCTACTCTGCATTTTTTCCATAATTAAACCAGTATCTATATTTTGCATACCACAATCATGATGTCCCATAACGATAATCTCATCTGCTTTTAGCATATAAACTGCTATTATCAAACTTCTCATTATCGAACCAAAAGGATGAGTTAAGATTGCACCAGCATTTTTTACTACTTTCACATCTCCTGAAGATAAGTTTAGGGATTTTGTTGCTAACTCCACTAATCTTGTATCCATACATGTAAACATCACTACTCTCTTTGCAGGATATTTATCTTCAGTTTTATATTTTTGATATTCCTCAAATCTCACAAAATATTCATTATACTCTAACATTGAATCTAAAAGTCTCATTTATTGCTCCTTTTCAAACTCTCTATTTTTATTCATCTTTTCATTATACTACACTTATCTGATATCGTAAACTTTGCAATTCTGACACCAAAATTTCAAATTATAAAAATTAAATGTACTGCATGAGTTTACTCACACAATACATTTAATAATTTATTTAACCCAATTAACAAGTTCGTCAGCTTCTTTAGGACCTTTTGAACCTTGCTCATAAGTATATAATGGAGAACCTTGTTCTTCATACTTAGCTATTAATTCATTTACAAATGTCCATGAAGCTACTATTTGATTCCATTGCGAGAATAATGCTCTATCTTCTCTGAAACAAGCATCTAGTAGTCTTTCATAAGCCTCTGGAGTATTTATTATATTTTCTAAAATACAACTTTGACAGAAATCTAAAGAGATAGGTTGTAACTCTTGTTCAGTCCCTGGTTTTTTAGCATTAAATTGGAAATATACACCTTCTTCAGGTTGAATTTTTATTATTAATACATTACCTGGAGAAGATCCAACAGCTTTAAATTGAACTACTACTTGAGTTTCTCTTTTTTCTAGTTTTTTACCAGTTCTTATAAAGAATGGTACACCTTGCCAGCGTTCATTATCTACGAATAATTTTAACGCTGCGTATGTTTCCGTCTTAGAATCAGCAGGGATATTTTCTTCTTGAAGATATCCTTCATATTGTCCCATTACTAGACTTTCATGAACATCCTCAATCGGTTTAAGTGAAGCAAGAAGGTTGTATTGACTTTCGTGAATACCACGGCTTCCCTCTTCTTTAGGTTCTTCCATCGCTACAAGTGATAATACTTGTAATAAATGGTTTTGAACCATATCTTTTAAAGCACCACTTTTATCGTAGTAACTAGCTCTTGTTCCTACACCAACTGTCTCTGCAGCTGTTATTTGAACATTTTCGATAAAATCTTTATTCCAAATACCTTTGAAGATTATATTTTCAAAACGTAAAGAAAGAATGTTTTGAATCATCTCTTTACCTAAATAATGGTCGATATGATAAATTTCATTTTCATCGAAGAATTTAGCAAGCTCATCATTTAGTAATCCAGCTTTTTCTAAATCTTCTCCGAATGGTTTCTCAATAATAACCTTCGCATTATTATCAGAACAATGTTTTTTAAGTCCGTTCGTAATAGTGATAAAGAACGAAGGAGCCACTGCAAAGTAATATACATGATTTTGAATGTCTTGCTCAACATAGAAGTTTTGCAGCATTTCATAATCATCTGCATTTGTCATATCCATTTTGAAGTAAATAATTCTCTTAGCATATGCATCGAATTGTGCATCATCAAATTTTGTACGAGCGTATTCTTTAACCCACGTACGAGCAATATCGATATAATCAGATTGTGTATATGCTCTACGACCTATCACAACAATCTTAAAATCATCGGCTAATTTACCTAATGCGTTTAAGTTATATAATGCAGGTAACAGTTTTCTATATGTTAAGTCTCCTGTCCCCCCGAAAAGTGTTATAGCTGTTTTATTTTCCATTGTTTCCAACCCAGTCATAGTGATAACTTCCTTCTTTATCAGTTCTTTCAAAAGTATGTGCTCCAAAATAGTCACGTTGTGCTTGAATTAAGTTTGCACCACTGTTTGCTGTAGTGTAGATATCTAAGTATGAAATTGCAGATGTCATAGCACTTAGTGGTAATCTATTAGTAATTGCTAATGTAGCAACTTCACGTAAACTATCTTGTCTTGTTTCAATTACTTCTTTGAAGAATGGATCAAAAATTAAGTTTTCTAATTTTGGATTATTTTGGTACGCTTCGATAATATTTTGTAAGATTTTCGCTTGAATAATACATCCACCACGGAAAATTTTAGCAATTTGTGAATAATCAAAAGTCCAGTTATATTCTTTTTCAGCAGCTTGTAGTAATTTAAATCCTTGTGCATAAGATACAATTTTCGAAATAAATAATGCATCTTTTACAATATTTTTTAGTCTTTCTTTATCTTCTACAACTGCATAAGGTTTACGAGTAAATTCTTGTTCAGCAAGAACACGTTCTTCTTTAAGGTTTGACATATATCTTCCATTTAAAGCAGCTGTAATAACTGATACATCGATTCCTAAGTCAATAGCTTGTTCGTTAGTCCATTTACCTGTACCTTTTTGTTGAGATTTATCTAAAATTTTATCTACTAAGTAGCTTCCATCTTCTTCTTTAACTTTGAAGATATTTGCAGTGATTTCAATTAGATAAGATTCTAATTCACCTTTATTCCACTCTTCAAAAGTTTCTTGTAATTCTTCGTTAGTAAATCCACCTAGGTGTTTAAGAACTTTGTAAGCTTCAGAGATTAATTGCATATCTCCATACTCAATACCATTGTGGACCATTTTCACATAGTGACCTGCTCCACCAGTTGAAGTGTAGCTACAGCAAGGAACGCCATTCACTTTAGCAGCAATAGCTTCTAAAATTGGACGAATTTCTTCATATGCTTTTTCATCTCCACCAGGCATTAAAGCAGGACCGAATCTTGCACCTTCTTCTCCTCCTGATACACCAACACCGAAGTAGTTGATTCCTTTTTCTAATAATAAGTCGTATCTTCTTTGAGTATCTTTGAAGAATGAGTTTCCTCCATCGATAATAATATCACCTTTTTCAAGTAGAGGTGTTAATTGTTCTATTAAACTGTCAACAGCAAACCCAGCTTTAACCATTAAAACAACTTTTCTAGGTTTTTCTAGACCGTCAATCAGCTCTTGTAGTGAATATCTTCCTACTACATTTTTGTGTGGGTGCTCCTCTAGCATTTTATCCACAACTGTTGTTGTTCTATTAAATACCGCAACTTTAAATCCATTGTCCGCGATATTTAAAGCTAAGTTGCTTCCCATTACTGATAAACCAATAACTCCTATATTCTGTTTCATTAATGAACCTCCTAATTGTTTCTTACCTAAGATTATACCACTAAACATATTGAATATGGAAATAATTTTGCTCGAGAAAATTTTTTCTTATTATTTACTTTACTTACTTAATGTATTAAATACTAAATTTAACATCAATCTGTAATAAGTACAAAAATTCATTTTTAGAAAACAAGTAACCCCTTGCTCTTATGTATGCGTTTTATTTGCTATATTACAGATATCTATATTTTTTTGATTTTTTATACCCTTTATTAATTAACACTTATTTTTGAAAATATATATATGCAATTTTTTTATTAAAATTATTCAAATCAATCTTTAAATATATAAATATATATCAAAAACTTAAACAAAACACTTGATTTATACTTTTTCATAATATATAATGTTAGCAAGAAATGGTAACGTTTACTTACTAGAAAAGAAAAAGGAGAACTAAACTATGAGTGAAGTTAAAGTTTTAAAAAATTTTATCAATGGGGAATTCGAAAATAATTCAAATTATGATTATCTTGACGTGCTAAATCCGTCAACAGAAGAAGTTATCGCAAAAGTTCCTTCTTCAACTAGAGAAGATGTAGACCGCGCTATCGATATCGCAGAAGTTGCGCAACGTGATTGGGAGAAATTACCAGCTGTTGAAAGAGGAGCGTACCTAAGAAAAATTGCGAATCGTATTCGTGAACGCGAACCTGAAATTACACAAACTATTGTTAACGAAGGTGGTAAAACTTTCGATTTAGCTAAAGTTGAAGTGTTATTCACTGCAGATTACTTAGATTACATGGCTGAGTGGGCTAGAAGATATGAGGGAGAAATTATTCAAAGTGATAGAAAAGATGAACACATCTTCCTATTCAAACGCCCTCACGGAGTAACTACTGGTATCTTACCTTGGAACTTCCCATTCTTCTTAATCGCTAGAAAAGCTGCACCAGCTTTACTTACAGGGAACACAATCGTATTAAAACCAAGCCAATTAACACCAATTAACGCAGATATTTTCGCTGAAATCTGTGTAGAAGTTGGCCTACCTAAAGGTATCCTAAACATTATTCACGGTCGCGGATCTGTGGTTGGAAATAGATTAGCTTCTAACCCTAAAGTTGGATTAGTAAGCTTAACAGGTAGCTTAACAGCTGGACAAGAAGTTATGAAAGCTGCAGCTGAAAACATTACTAATGTTTCTCTAGAACTTGGAGGAAAAGCACCAGCTATCGTATTTAAAGATGCAGACTTAAATCTTGCTGCAAAAGCAATCGTAGCTTCTCGTGTAATTAACTCTGGACAAGTATGTAACTGCGCAGAAAGAGTATATGTACACGAAGATGTTAAAGCTGAATTCGAAAAATTATTATTTGCAGAACTTGATAAAGTTAAATTCGGTGACCCTAATAAAGAAGGTGGCGTAGATTATGGACCACTTATTGAAAAACGTGCTTTAGATACAGTTGCAGAAAAAGTAGCTTATGCAGTTAAACAAGGTGCTACTCTATCTTACGGTGGAACTCGTGATGAAAACCAAGTTGGATACTTCTTTGGACCAACTGTATTAACAGACGTAACTAACGAAATGAACATCATGAAAGAAGAAACATTCGGACCTGTAATTCCAATCGCTACATTCAAAACTTTAGAAGAAGTATTAGAATACGCTAACGATTCAGAATACGGATTAACTTCATCAGTTTATACTACTAACCTAAACACTGCATTCAAAGCAGTTAACGGTCTAAAATTCGGTGAAACATATATCAACCGTGAAAACTTCGAAGCAATGCAAGGATTCCACGCTGGACGTCGTAAATCTGGTATCGGTGGAGCAGACGGTAAACACGGTTTAGAAGAATACTTAACTACTCAAGTTGTTTACATGCAACTAGATAACGAATAAAAAAGAAAAACAGATTCTAGATTTCTAGAGTCTGTTTTCTATGTAATAAAAGATATCAAAAGAAAATGGATGCAATCCTAAATCAAGGACTACATCCATTTTTGAAATATCTATATTAGATTGGAATATTATTTTATAATATTCTTAGCTGATTGGTCCAGCAATTGGAAATGGATTAAACCCTGGGTCACTTGGAGTTTGATCGACTCTAATACTAGGATCGATTACTCTAGCTTTTTTAGGTGGTTGTGGCGCTGGTTGTGGTTCCGGAGTTGGTGCTGGAGCCGGTTGCGGTTGTGGTGCTGGTGTTGGCGCCGGAGCCGGTTGTGGTGCTGGCGTTGGTTTAGTTCCTCCGCCTAAAATTTCACTTAATCTTGGACGACCATCATCTGGTGTTCCTAGTTCTTTTTTATCTCCAACTTTGTTACCTGCTTTATCTCCAGGTACCCCTGTTTTAACAGCTGGTTTACCATCTTCGTATTTGTAAGAAACTGTTGCTCTTACTAAGTGAGAGTTGATAGATTTTGAGATTGTTACGTGCTCAGTTACTGCAGCAGTTTTTGGTAATGCTTTTGGAGCAAATCCGTTTCCTACTTTTTTAGCATCAACGTTGAAAGGTACTAATTTAGTTTCACCTTTTTTAAGGTTTCCAACGTTTACTACGTGTTGACCTTTTCCATCAACTGAAATTGTAACTTTTGCAGCTTGTACGTCTTGAGTTGCAGTAACTTGTACGAAGTTACCTTCTGCGTTTTGTACGAATTTAGCTACAACGTGTTTTGATTGAGCTTGTTCAGCAGCTTGCGCTACTGGTGTAGTTGTTTGAGCTGCTACTGGTGCTACTGCTAATCCAGCAACTACTGTAGCTGCTACTAATTTTTTAACATTTTTATTCATTGTTAAACTTCCTCCTAAATTTTCTATAAATACACTAATTTATGCATTAAATTCATATAGTTACAATACTAACATATATTAAAATTCAATGCAAGAGTTTACGTAATTTTTTAAAGATTTTTTACATATTATTTAAATATATTTACAATTGAAATTTATATAACCTCTTTTTTCCTATTATATTAAGCTTTTAGTAACTTTTTATAATAAAAATTTAAATCATATTAATTATTTAATTTATCCCCTATCCGATATTTTTTATCAATTAAAACGATTTTCATAAATTAGCATTAACTTAGAACTAGAGTTTTCTAATTACAATTGAAAATTTAATGCCCTTTTTATTTTTTTCATAAAGATTACAAAAAAATAATTGACAAATTTTCAGATAAATGTTAAGATTTTAAAACAATTACAAAAAGGAGCTACTCAATTATGAAAAACACAATTTTAACTAGTAAAAGAGAATACTTTTTCGTGCCATTTTAGCAGCACTTATATCTCATAGCATTGTAGATATAAGTGCAACGATGTCTACAATGGCTAGTTAAGTTTGTTTTTCGGCCATTGGTAAAAATACTAAATGGTCTTTGAGTATAATAATATATATTTCTAAAAAAGCTATTTAGTATTTTCTAAATAGCTTTTACTTATTTTTTAAATCAAATTTAGGAGGAAAAATTTATGTCAGATAATTCAAAATGGAGTTCTAAAATAGGATTCATACTTGCTTCTGCTGGTTCTGCAATAGGACTAGGTGCAGTGTGGAAGTTCCCGTATATGACCGCAGCTAATGGTGGAGGTGGATTCTTACTTGTCTTCCTTATCTTTACATTATTAATTGGATTACCGCTTCTTCTTGCTGAATTCGTACTAGGTCGTGGTGCGGGAGTATCAGCGATTAGAACTTTTGGTAAATTAGGAAAAAATAAAAAATACAATGTTATTGGTTATATCGGTGGATTCGCCCTATTTATCTTACTATCATTCTACAGTGTTATCGGTGGATGGATTTTAGTATATCTTGGTATTTCAATCGCGGATGCACTTGGCATCCACGCTACTACTGATCATGCAGCACTTTTCACTAGTATTATTTCTAACACTTGGATCGCATTAGGAGCTCAAGCACTATTCATCTTATTAAATATTTATATTGTATCTCGCGGGGTTCAAAAAGGTATTGAAAAAGCATCAAAAATTATGATGCCACTATTATTCATTATCTTCCTAGTAATTATCGCTAGATCATTAACATTACCTAATGCGATGAGCGGGGTTACTTATTTCTTAAAACCAGATTTCACTAAAATCACTAGTTCTGGTATTTTATTCGCACTAGGACAATCATTCTTCGCTCTATCAATCGGGGTTACAGCTATGCTTACATATGCTTCTTACCTTGATAGAAGAACTAATCTTGTTCAATCTGGTATCTCAGTTGTATTAATGAACATCGCTGTTTCAGTAATGGCTGGTCTTGCAATCTTCCCTGCGATGAGTTCATTCGGTATGGAATCTGAAGGTGGACCAAGTTTATTATTCATCGTACTACCTCAATTATTCAATAACATGGCATTTGGTAAAATTTTCTATATCTTATTCTTAATATTATTCCTATTCGCTACTATTACTTCATCAGTAGTTATGTTAGAAATCAATGTAGGAAACATTACTAATCAAAGAAATACTAACCGTACTAAATTCAGTGTGATTATTGGAATCTTGACTTTCATCGTTGGAATTCCTTCTGCTCTATCTTACGGTTCATTATCTAATACATTAATATTTGGAAAAACAGTTTTCGATTTAATGGATTTCTTAGTATCTAATATTCTAATGCCACTTGGTTGTCTAGCTTTATCAATATTCACAGGATATGTACTTGATAAAAAAGTAGCTTTAGAACAATTACACATCGACGAAAATAAAAAATCTAGCCTAGTATTATTCAAAGTATGGTTATTCTTACTAAGATATGTACTTCCAATTATTATCCTTATCGTTTGTTTAGCACAATTCTTATAATAAATTAAATAAAACTATCACATTGTATATTTCATATTTTGTGATAGTTTTTATTTTTTATCATTGACAACCGTTTTCATTAGTGTTAATATTAAGTCATGAATTAAATATTTCTTCGGGGTCGGGTGAAAGTCCCAACCGGCGGTGACTAGTTTACTAGAAGTCCGTGAGCGCAAGCTGATCTGGTGAGATTCCAGAACCGACAGTAAAGTCTGGATGGGAGAAGAAATTAGTAGTATTAGGATAAAAATACCTAATGCTTTATCGAGAATATTTTTATAGCCTATGGTGCATCTAAGAGTACTAAGGTCTATTAATCGAATATAAAACTAACCATCAATCCCGATTAAATTTGAAATTCAAATGTAATTGGGATTTTTATTTTTAGAAAGGAGTTGATAATATGCATGAATATTTTATGAATCTTGCTCTACTTGAAGCCAAGCGTGGCGCTAAGTATACACATACTAATCCAATGGTTGGAGCAGTTATTGTAAAAGATAATGAAATTATCGCAAGAGGTTCACACCTTCGATACAGCTGTGAACATGCTGAAAAAAATGCAATTTCTACTTGCAAAACTCCTGAAAAATTATTTAATTCAACACTTTACGTTACTTTAGAACCTTGTAATCATAAAGGTAAACAACCACCTTGTACAAATGCTATCGTAGAAATGGGTATCTCTAAAGTAATTGTTGCTCAATTAGATCCTAATCCTATCGTTAGTGGAAAAGGTATCAAATACTTGCAAGACAATGGTATCGAGGTAATAACTGGTGTTCTTGAAAAAGAAGCTTATAACTTAAATTACGCTTATAATCTATTCCATACTGAAAATAGACCTTATGTAGTTTTAAAACAAGCCACTAGTCTCGATGGAAAACTAGCCTTTACCGATGAAAGAACACAGATTACCGGTAAAGAAGTTTATGATTTTGTCAGAAATGAAAGAGATAATTATCAAGCAATTCTCGTAGGTGCCAAAACGGTATTAATAGATAATCCAACATTACTTGGTGCTAATACATCTCTTTTCCCACCAAAAAGAATTGTCCTAGATGCTGAAGGTTCTATCTTTGAACAAAGTAATCTTAACTTATTTAACAACAGTTCATCTGAAGTTATAGTTTTCACAAAGGTTAAACACGAAAACTTACCTTCACATGTGACTCTTATCACACCTAATGATTTCAGCATAAAAGAAATTTTATCAGAAATTGCGAAACTCGGTATTCAATCGGTTTATGTTGAAGGTGGGCCTAACATTCACGATCAATTCTTAGCTAGTGGGTATTGGGATGAAGTCATAACTTATATCTCCCCTATTCTTTTAGGTGGAAACAACACTTCGTCATTCACTAGTAGTAGAATAACAAATGAAAAAATAAAACTTCATGATACTAAAATTACTAAACTTGGCGAAGATATACGTATCTCAGGAAGGAGAGTATCTCAATGTTTACAGGATTAATAAAAGAACAAGGTAAAATAGTAAAAATTATTAAATCTAGCCACAGTATAAAACTGACTATTCAAGCGAGTAAGAATTTACTAGAAACATACAAAATTGGTGATAGTATGGCGGTAAACGGCGTATGTCTAACATGTGTTCAAAAAAGCTCATCACAATTTACTGTAGATATTATGCCAGAGACTTATAAAAGAACGACATTTAAAGATTTGAAAATAAATGACGCTGTCAACTTAGAACCTGCAATGGGGCATTCAGATAGATTCGAAGGTCATATTGTTTCTGGACATAGTGATGGTTTAGCACAATTAGCAGCTAGACAAAAAGACGAAAATGCCATCCTACTTACTTTCTCTTATCCTAGTAAATTCCAAGGTGAAATTATTAACCAAGGATCTATTACAATTAATGGGATAAGTTTAACAGTAGTAACTTGTGATAATAACAAATTTACGGTATCGCTAATTCCACATACAGCTAAACATACAAATTTAGAAAAATTAAAAATTGGCGATAGTGTAAATATAGAAACAGATATATTAGCAAAATACATAAAAGCTCAATTAAAACTATTTGGAGGAAAGTTTAATGATTAATAACGTAAGACAAGCAATAGAAGATTTAAAAGCTGGAAAATTAATCGTTCTTATCGATGATGATGACAGAGAGGCTGAAGGAGATTTAGTAGGACTAGCTGAACTTGTTACTGGTGAAACTGTTAATTTTATGGCAAAACATGCACGTGGTTTAATTTGCGCACCAGTTTCAACTGAAATAGCTAAAAGATTAAATCTGCACTCTATGTTAGATAAAAATACAGATCCACACGAGACTGCATTCACTGTTAGCGTTGACCACAAAACATCAACTACAGGAATCTCAGCTTTCGAAAGAGCGAAAACTATAAAAGAATTAGCAAATCCTAATTCTAGACCTGACGATTTCAATAGACCCGGACATATGTTCCCACTTATCGGTCGTGACGGTGGAATCAAGGTTCGTCGCGGTCACACAGAAGCAAGTTTAGACTTAGCAAGGTTAGCTAATAGTACAGAAGCCACATACATCTGTGAAATTATGAATGAAGATGGCACTATGGCTAGAAGAGATGACTTATATGAATTCGCTAAAAAATGGAATTTAACGGTTGTTGATTTGGATGAACTAACACGTTTTTTGTCATTTGAAGATAGTGTCAAAGTAAAATTACCTACAGAATTTGGTGATTTTGATTTACAGCTATTCGAAGACGAATTTAATAAAGAACATTTAATCATTAGCAAAGGTGATTTGACTTCTAAAGAACCTTTATTAATACGAGTTCACTCAGAGTGCTTAACTGGAGATGTCTTCACTTCACACAGATGTGACTGTGGGGAACAACTACACGCAGCTCTACAAAAAATTTCAGACTTAGGTCGCGGAGCAGTTCTTTATCTACGACAAGAAGGACGAGGAATAGGATTAAGAAATAAACTTCTTGCCTATCAACTACAAGAACAAGGCGTTGATACTTACGAAGCTAATGTTCAACTAGGATTTGCTCCCGATGAAAGAGACTATACTATAGCCGTAGATATACTAGACTATTTAGGAATTAAATCAGTAAAACTTCTAACTAATAATCCTGATAAAGTAGAGCAACTAAGCTCTCTAGGAATTAATGTGGTAGACCGTGTTCCAATAAATATAAAACCACAAAAAGAAAACAAACACTATTTACAAACAAAAAAAATTAAATTTAATCACTTTTTAGACATTTAAGGAGAATATTATTATGACAACATTTGAAGGAAAATTTATAGGTAAAGATATTAAAGTAGCAATCGTAGTAGCTCGTTTCAACGAATTTATTACGTCTAAATTATTAGGTGGAGCTAAGGATACACTAATTAGAAACGAAGTAAAAGAAGAAAACATCGATGTTTACTGGGTTCCAGGAGCATTCGAAATTCCATTTATCACTAAAAAATTAGTAGCTACAAATAAATACGATGGCGTTATTACATTAGGAAGTGTTATTCGTGGAAGCACTAGTCACTATGACCTAGTTTGTAACGAAGTTGCAAAAGGTGTTGGTCACATTAGTCTTAATAGCGACATTCCTGTTATGTTCGGTGTTATAACTACTGAGGACATCGATCAAGCTATTGAAAGAGCAGGATCAAAAGCAGGAAACAAAGGTAGCGACTGCGCGCAAGGTCTTCTTGAAATGATCGATTTAACTAAACAAATCTAAGAAATAAAACAAAGCTAGGAACTTGAACTTCAAGATCCTAGCTTTTTTATTATTCTTATTATTTAGAGTAGTTTGGACTTTCTTTTGTGATTTGAACGTCGTGTGGGTGAGATTCGATTAATCCTGCACCTGTCATGCGAACAAATTGTGAGTTTTCACGAAGTACACGTAAATCACGTGACCCTGTGTAACCCATACCTGCACGTAATCCACCAATAATTTGGTAAATTGTTTCAGAAACAGCACCTTTATAAGGTGTACGTCCTTCGATTCCTTCTGGAACTAATTTTTTACCGTCTTCTTGGAAGTAACGGTCTTTAGATCCTTTTTCCATTGCAGAAATTGATCCCATTCCACGGTATGCTTTAAATGTTCTACCTTGGAAAATCTCTAATTCACCTGGTGATTCTTCACAACCTGCAAGCATAGAACCTAACATTACTGCATGTCCTCCAGCTGCGATAGCTTTTACTACGTCACCAGTATATTTAATTCCACCATCAGCGATGATTGTTTTTCCTAATTCACGAGCTACTGTCGCACAGTCATAGATAGCAGTTATTTGTGGTACACCTACCCCTGCAACTACACGAGTAGTACAGATTGATCCTGGTCCAATACCAACTTTAACAACATCTGCCCCTGCTTCGAATAAATCACGAGCAGCTTCTCCAGTTGCTACATTACCTGCGATAATATCTAGGTTAGGATAGTTAGTTCTTAGTGTTTTAACAGCATCTAATACACCTTTAGAGTGTCCGTGAGCTGTATCAACTACGATAGCATCTACTCCAGCAGCTACTAAAGCATCTACACGGTCTACTGTATCGTTTGTAATCCCAACAGATCCAGCTACTAATAAACGTCCTTTAGCATCTTTTGCTGAGTTAGGGTATTTAGCTAATTTTTCAATATCTTTAATTGTAATTAATCCTGTTAATTTTCCTTCTTCATTAGTTAAGATTAATTTCTCAATTTTGTGGCTACGTAAGATTTCACTAGCCTCTTCTAAAGTAGTTTTCTCTGGAGCAGTAATAAGGTGCTCTTTAGTCATTACTTCACTAATTTTAATATCAAAATCAGTTAAGAATCTCATATCACGGTTAGTGATGATTCCTACTACTTTCATATCTTTTTCATTGTTTACAATAGGTACACCTGAAATTCTGTATTGTTGCATTAACTCTTCTGCTTCATATACTAAGCTATCTGGTGTAAGGAAGAAAGGATCAGTTATTACTCCACTTTCTGAACGTTTAACTTTTCGTACTTGCTCAGCTTGTTCTTCAATACTCATATTTTTGTGAATTACACCTAGACCACCTTCACGTGCCATTGCAATCGCCATTTTGTGTTCTGTTACTGTATCCATTGCAGCAGAAATAACAGGTACTGATAATTTGATTTTCTCCGTTAAACTAACTTTTAAATCAACCTTCTTAGGTAAGATATCACTTTTTGCTGGTACTAAAAGTACATCATCAAATGTTAAACCTTCTTTTTGAAATTTATTTTCCCACATTTTATTAAAATCCTTTCTTATTTTTCGTCATCTGATATATTAAATTTAACTTCGTTATTTTCAAGAGAAGCTATTCTACATAAAGAACAAACATTTACATTTCTTTCATCTAATAATTTTCTACCATCTTGGAAACTTTTCTCAACTAGGATACCAACACCGACAGTTTCGGCACCAGCTTGTTTCACTATTTCCATAAGCCCTAATGTAGCTTGCCCGTTAGCAAGGAAATCATCGACTATAAGAACTTTATCATCTCTATTGATGAATTTTTCAGAAACTACTATAGTATTAGTTATATTTTTAGTATAGCTATGAACCTCGGCAGTATACACATCATTATTTTTCAAAGTAGATGGCTTACTCTTTTTAGCAAATACCATCGGCACTTTAAATAAATTAGCAACCATAATTGCTGGTGCAATACCGCTTGCCTCAATTGTTAAAATCTTCGTTATCTTCTCTTTTTTAAAATACTCATAAAAAGACTCTGCCATTTTCATCATTAAACCAGCATCGATTTGATGGTTTAAAAATGAATCAACTTTAAGGACATTATTATCATAAACTTTACCATCGGTAATAACCATTTCTCTTAGTAATTCCATAACTCCTCCTATATAAACTTTGAGTAATTTTATTTATGATACCAAACTTTCATTGAAAATTCAAGAGCCTAATGAAATGTTATTCATTAAGGCTCTTTATTCATAATATTATTTTAAATTTTCTAATAAGTCAGTTATTTCTTTTTGAGAAAAATGATATTTTTCTTTACAAAATGCACAAACTAATTCTGTTGTCTCTTGCTTAGCGATATCTTCTAACTCTTCTTTACCTAGTGTTACTAAAGCATCAGCATAGCGTTCTTTAGAACATGTACATTTGAACTCAACGTCATTTTTATGTAAGATACGGTAGTTTTCTTCTCCACCAAAGATAATATTCGCAATTTCTTCTGGAGTTTTTCCTTCATGAATAAGCGTAGAAATTGGTTTAATATTACTAATTGCTTTTTCAATTTTTGTTATTGTATCATTAGTTGCATTTGGCAGTACTTGTAAAATGAATCCACCTGCAGCTATTACAGAATTATCAGTTTCTACTAATACCCCTAAAGAGACTGCTGAAGGTACTTGTTCACTAGCTGCGAAGTAATATGTGAAGTCTTCAGCAATTTCTCCAGATACGATTGGTGATGTAGTAGTGTATTTTTCATTTAATCCTAAATCACGCACCACTGTGATATTACCACCACCTACTACTCCTTTTACATCAAGTTTCCCTTGTGCATTACTTGGAATATGAACTTGCATATTTTTCGCGTATGCTGTAGTCTCTCCAAGTTCATTTGATGAAGCATATATAGTTCCTACAGGTCCATCTCCACGCACAGCTACATCAATTCTATCTCCACTCTTAAGCATAGCTCCCATCATAGTAGTAACTGTAGCAGTACGTCCCACTGCTGCAATCGCCGTTGGATACGCATCGTGTCTTTGTCTGATTTCTTCTACTAAATCTGTAGTTTTTGTTACAAAAAATCTAATTTCATCATTAAAGGCTAGTCCTCTAATTAAATAATCTTTCATTAAAATATTTTCCTTTCAAATTCTTATACTTCTAAAAATTTCTTACGATTTTCTATTATACATTTAATTTTTATTATTGTCTATTTTTTTATGTGAGTGACTCAAAAATCGTGATTTCGGAGAAATAAAATTTTGTTGAGTCAACCTCCCTAACATAACTACTTCTTATTTATTATTATAATTTGCGATAAACTCGTGCATCTCAGCTACACTATCAGTAAATAATGTTCTTTGTCTATCTTCTTTAGTTAAGAATCCTTCTTCAACCATCTTATCAAAATATTGTTCTAGAAAATCATAGTATCCGTCAACATTCATTAAAATACATGGTGCATCTTTTTTTCCTACTCGAACCCATGAAATCACCTGTGATATTTCTTCTAATGTTCCAGGACCTCCTGGTAAAGCAACAAATACATCACCTAAATTAACAAGCTTTTCTTTTCTTATAGACATGTCATCAACAATAATAAACTCAGTTATACCAGTGTGGCTTATCTCTCTATCTACTAAAAATTGAGGCATTATACCAATAACTTCACTATTATTTTCTAATACAGTATCAGCTATAACACCCATTAATCCAACTTTACCACCACCGTAAACTAGAGTGTGGTTATTGTCAGCAATCCACTTTCCAAGTTCTTTAGCATTTTCTTTATATGCTTCATTTCTACCATTATTCGCACCACAAAAAACAGTAATTTTCATATCAATTTATCTCCTTTTAAACTACACTAAAATCTTTGTTTTTACTATATTCAGAATAAAAGACTTACCTCTACTTTTTAAGTGGTAAATCTTCAATTCTTCTTATTAACAAATAATATTATTGCTCTTTATTAATTTTATATAATTCAATAATACCTTTCAGAGTTAATTCTTCATCAACTATATCAACTACATTACTATGCTTTGCGATAAATTTAGATAAACCACCTGTTAATACTACTTTATAATCTTTATCTAAATCTTGTTTAAGATGCTTAATAATATTTTCAAATTGTCCTAAGAAGCCATAGAATAATCCCGCTTGCATCTGGCTAGTTGTATCTAAGCCTAATGAAGTACTCACAGCTTCAAATTCTACTCTTGGTAACTTAGCAGCTCTTGCATACAATGCTTCTGCACTAATATTCATTCCTGGGCAAATAATTCCTCCACGGTAATTCATATCTTCATCGACACAATCAAATGTAGTCGCTGTTCCAAAATCTACAACAATTGCAGGTAAGTATGAACTAACTTTCGCTCCGACGATATCAACAACTCGATCCGCTCCAAGTTTACTACTATACGGTTCTGGAACTTTTATACCAGTATTAATTTCAGCAGATACAATAATAGGTTCCTTTTTAAAATATTTTTTACTCAGTAGTTCTAGAGCAAACATCATCTTAGGCACTACACTTGATATAACTACTCCATCAAAATCTTCAAACTTTATCCCTTTATCAATGAAGAAATTTCGAATAATAACATAAAGTTCATCTTCAGTTTTAGTATTATCTGTCGCAATGCGCCAAGAGTGCAGCATCTTATAATCACTTCCAAATACTCCAAGTACAATATTCGTATTTCCAACATCTAATGCAAAAATCATTTACAATCTCCTATGATTAACTTATTTTAAGAATGATTATATTATACCACAATTATTCTAATGCAAATAGTAAAATACAAATATATTAAAGTCAATAAATTAAACTACCAGAAAAACAAAAAAGATTATTGACTAATATATTAGCCAACAATCTTTTTATTATTATCTTTTCGATAATGACTCTCTATATTTAAGAGGTGTCATTTTCACTAGAGTTTTGAATATTCTAATGAAGTAACTTGTATCAAAGTATCCAATATAATCAGCTACTTCTGAGATAGAAAAATCAGTATTCGCTAGTAGATAACAAGCATTAGAAATACGTTTATCGTGAATATAGTCTACAATACTAATCCCCATGTCTTTATTAAAAATCGAAGATAGATAACTCTTGTTAACACCTAAGTAATCACTTACGTTGTCTAAGCTGATTTTTTCAGAAATACGATCATTAATATATGCAATACAGTTACGCACTACAGCTTGTTTATCTTTGTATTTATTTCTATCTACAAGTAAACAGTAACTTCTAATAACGTCTTCTGATAAATCGTAGTTATCAAGTTTGTTTTTAATCTTAACCCATAGTTCTTCAATCCCTAGGTAATCTTCGTTATGTTGTTCTAAAGCATAACGTAATAAATCATTCATATTATATGATTTTCTACGACGAACATTAACACCTTGTTCTATATGATTTTCTTCCACTCCATGATTTCTATGACGTAGATCAAATAACATATTTACACGAGAAATATTTCCATCTACTACAGCTTCTAATATTTCACGTTTAAATTTAACTTCACTCTCTAAAATTCCATTTAAATATGTGTTTTTTCTAGAAGATGCTCTTCTTACGTTTTTCACACTTGAGTCTTCAATTAAAACGATAGCATCTAAGAAATCAACATTTTCATCTTCTACTAATAACTCTATTAAGTAGTTGAATTTTTTACGTGGTGTAATTGGTAATGAAAAATATACATCACAAATTAATTCATTAATACTTGCTCCATATTTAGTTAAAGATTCTTGGAATAATTTTGTTGGTATTAAGTACTCTAAAAATGGAGTAATTAAGTAGAACTCTTCTTCGTTTTCACTCGGAATAAATAAACAAGAAATCCCTAATCCACTTTGACATTTTACTAACTTACCAGCTCTTAATCCTTCTTTTACTTTTGGTAAATTCCTCTTAATAAATCTACTAAAAATACTGCTTAATTGTTCTTCACCTAAATTAAGTCGGATTTCTTCATCCGTATATTTATAAGTTAATACATCTCCATTTAAATCTAAAATATCCTTAATTCGCTCAATTTTCTTTAATGAACTTCTCATCTTACCTACCTCCTAACAACTTTTAATTTTAGTCTATTGTAATATCACGTCTTGCATTTACAATATATGAAATTGTAAAGAATACAACACTATATGCTACTAACATAATAATTAATGCATTTGCATTATCAAACTTAAATACTTCTTTTACAGTCTGACGAGCTGCTTCATTTTGGTAATAGTTACTAAATAACGGAACATCAAACATATGGTATTTCGCCCATGAATATTTTGAAACAGCTAAAATTGTTAAACCTTGTATCAGTCCCGTTCCTAAAAGTGATAACATTACTAGTACTAGCGATAATATTTGTGTTTTAAACACTACACAAACTAATACTACCATAGCAACGAAGAAGATGAATACCGCTAAGTCTGCTAAATTCGTAATAATTAATTGCTTAGTAACTGTTCTACCAAAATATCCTTCTTCAATAGTATCATTCAAGTGATTTAAACCTACTTTTCTATCGAAAAATACATAATATTTTGTTAAAAAGTCAAATACCGTTCCTACTACTAAGAATATAATATAGTTAATAAACGCTAAAACTATTTTCGCAGTAAGTATTGCAGAACGAGATTTTGGTTTAGTATATAAGAATTTAATTGTTCCTTTTGAATACTCTTGTGATAAATTGTTAGCTAACATAATTAGTGAAAATACCAAAGCTAATGCTGCAGAAACCACTGTTATTCCACTTAATATTTTCACAGCATCAATGCCATCTTCAAACTGTCTTTTTGCAAAATAACTATTTAATAAAATAATCCCAAATGATAGTAAGAAGTATAACCATGTAGTTTTCTTTTTATAATCTTTTATAAATTCATTTATAAATAATTTCATTATTTTCTCTCCCCTCCTGTAATTTGTAGGAATCGATCCTCTAATGATGTATGTAATTCACGAATTGTATCTATTTCTACATTGTTATTAACTAAGTATGTAATAATACGAGCTTTCTCTTCGCGGTCAAGATTTTCAAATACAAATCCATCGTTAGTTAACTCATATCTAACACCTAATTCTCTCACTAATATTTCTGTTTTTTCTATATCATGTGTTTTTATTAATGTTTTAATAACTTCGTCTGCAACAAGGTTTTCTAGTTTATCATCCGCAATAATTTTACCTTTTTCGATTACGATAACTCTATCACAAACTTTTTCGATTTCATCTAGTAAGTGTGATGAAATTAAGATTGATACTCCAGTTGCTGCGATTTCTTTAAGTTTGTTACGGAAATCTTGAACTCCTTGTGGATCTAGACCATTTACAGGTTCATCAAGAATAAGTACCTTAGGATCATTAAGTAATGCTTGCGCTAATCCTAAACGTTGACGCATACCTAAAGAATAAGTTTTAACTTTCTTTCTAATAACTTTTTTTAGTCCAACGAATTCTACTAATTCTTTCATACGTGCTCTTGTTACTTTTTTACCGCAAACACGAGCAATTTGTTTTAAGTTAGACCATCCAGACATATAGTTATAAAACTCAGGTGTTTCAATCATCGCTCCAACTTCTTTTAACATAGTAGTTTTACCTAAACCTAAAGGTTTCTCAAAGCAATAAACATCCCCTTTAGTTGTTTTAGTTAATCCTACCATCATTCTCATTATAGTAGTCTTACCACTTCCGTTTGGCCCTAATAGTCCGATAATTTCACCTTCGCGCATGTCAAAAGTTATATCCTCAACTATTGTTTTTAATCCGATACGTTTTTTAAGTCCTAAAACCTCTAGTACTACTGGACTTTCTTCCACTTCTTCTTTTTTAACTTCTTTTGCTTGTTCATTTTCAATTGCATGAACTAACTCATTTCTATCTAATACAACTGTTTCCGCATGAACATCTGTCTCTTCAGTAACAGTAGGCATAATTACCGTCTCTTCTAAATTCTCCTGCTCATCATGCGATTTTCTAGTATATGTAGATGAGTTTTCTATATCTACTTGTTTTCTAATCTTTTCTAGTAAACTTGAATAATCATCTGATTTTTTACTATTTTTTCCCAATTCATCATTACTTAATATATCTTTATTTTTTTCTGAATTTGTCATTATTTGTAGAAGATTCCTTTCTTATAAATTTTCTTTTATATTATATCATATTTATACTATTATTTCCATTAAATAATGAATAATTATTTTTTATTTTACTACTTTATCAATTTACATATCATAAACCATTATTTAAGATTTTTTTATTTATATAATTGCCTTTAAATTCTGAAAGTTTGAAAGCTATCTACATCAACATCCATCGTTTTTTCACCTAATTATATTTTCTTAAAATTTTGATTATACTTGTACATACATTATTATAAAAATTCTAAAAATTTATACATAATATTCATATTTCTATCATAAGTTTATTTACTACTAAAATCCATATTTGTTTTTATAATAACTTTTATAAATAATAAACTATTAAATTTATTATTACAGATATAATATACTTTTTTTCATTTACATAACCTTATATATCCAAAACACTTTTTTCAAATTAAAATTACATTTGAATTTATGATATAATATAAATTGAGGTGAATTTACTTTGAAAAAAGAACTTAGAAAAAAATTTATTGTCGAAAGAAACAATTTAACTGAAGGGTACAGAAATAATGCATCTGCTGAAATACTCTCTAAACTTGAAAACAACGAATTATTTATATCTGCAGAAAAAATATTTATTTTTGTAGGATTTGATAGTGAAATACCTACCCTATCATTTATAAATAAATGGATTAGCAAAAAGCAGATCTTTGTACCAAAAATTGATAACAAAATTATGAATCTAGTACATATAAAATCTATAGATGATTTAGCTCCAGGGCATTTTGGAATACTAGAACCTACTAGTTCTAGCTATTATACTGGTAGTATTGATTTAGTAATTACTCCTTCTATAGTATTTGATAAAAATGGATATCGCCTTGGATATGGCAAAGGCTACTATGATAAATTTTTTGCGACAAATAAACATAAGGCTAGCATCGGTTTATCATACGATACGCTTCTTCAAGAAAAAGTTCCTACTGATCAATATGATAAAAAGGTAGACATTATAATAACAGAGGAGCAAACATTAATAATCAATGAAAAATATAATAGTAACGACTAGTGTAAAAACAACATTCGAACTCAACACTAAAGCACAAAGCCTTGCTAATGAATTAAATTTAAAATATATTATAAGAAATAAAAAAACAATTAAACAATTATTAGAGTCTGTTCAAGGCGTACTCGTTGTTTATAAAAACAAACTAAGTTATTTCGAAAATGATTCAGAATTATTCTTTCACTTAGATACAACTGCATTAAAAATAAAAAATTCGGACAATGAACCTCTAGTTGAGATAATTAATAAAGAAAAACAAAAAGTTCTAGATTGTACCATGGGCCTTGCAGGAGACAGCATTCTCTTAAGCTATTACGGCCATAATGTTACTTCTCTAGAAAAAAATAATATTATACATCTTATTACAAGTAACGGTCTAAAACACTACGTTTCTCCTAACGAAGAGATAAACAAAGCTATGAGAAAAATAATAACTTATAACGTTGATTGTATAGAGTATTTAAAGAGAACACCTGAGAATGCATTCGATATTATATACTTTGATCCAATGTTTTCACATGATATAGCCGAATCTAACAATCTTTCAGGAATAACTCCTCTTGCTGATAATAGTTTTCCATATGATGAATTTATAAAAGAGGCATATCGTGTTGCAAGAGACAAGATTATTATTAAAGCTCATTTCAAAGACAATATATTTGAAAAATACAATTTCACAAGAATAATTAGAAAAAATACTAAATTCCATTTCGGATTCCTTAATACAAATCAAAAACCAAAAACTAAGCATTAAAGCTTAATTTTTGGTTTTTCATTTTTCATTTCTTTTACAGCTTGATAACCATCATATCCCGTAATTTCTTTAAAATCACGATACAAAGAATTTTCCTCAGACTTAGCTCGAACTACACTCTTAAAGTCTTTGTATACAGCTTTAAACTCTGATAGTTCTACTCCTGATAAATAGCATTCTTCTATTAAATCTAAAAATTTAATAATAATAGTTATCTCATCCGTATTATATAATGTATAATCTATTGGATAATTAAATTCCATACTCTTACCTACTCAAATGT
The DNA here is from genome assembly GCF_041433735.1 of Gemella sp. 20925_1_85. Lineage (NCBI taxonomy): Bacteria > Bacillati > Bacillota > Bacilli > Caryophanales > Gemellaceae > Gemella > Gemella sp. 20925_1_85. Next base: position 39,224 of record NZ_JAPWCC010000012.1, read on the forward strand.
ATAACCAACACCGCGAACAGTTCTTAGATTTTTATCATAACCAATTTTTCGTAACTCTTTTCTTAATCCTGAAATATAAACTTCGATAGCGTTAATTGTTGTTTCTGAATCAACACCCCACACACGATCAAATATTTCTTCTTTTTCTAGTACGATATTATTATTGATTACAAAGAATGATAATAATTCAAGGTATTTTCCTTTAATAGTGTCTAATGAACCTCCGTTTGAAGATACCAATTCATTTTTAAGATCTAATACTAAATCTTTATAAGTAATTTCATTCTCACCTTTTAGGTTACTTTCACGTTGAAGTAAGTTTGACATTGTTGTCAATAAAAGAGAAGCATCCGCTACACGTGGTAGATATTCTGTTACTCTATGCTTCATAACTCTAGCCTTTTCTTCTGTTGATTCAGCTATAGTTATTACAATTACTGGTGTTTTAAGTTCTTTTTCTTCACGAATGTAATCTAGTAGATCTATTCCGCCCATTCCTGGTAAAATACTATCAGCTATAACAAAATCATACACGTTCTCATTTATAAGTTTTTGTCCATCTAATCCATTATAACAAACATCCGCATCAAATTTTTCTGAAATTGCAGCTCTCAATGATGCAGCTAATAATTTGTCATCTTCTACAATAAGCGCTTTAAGCATCAATAACTCCTCCTTTTATTTTTTATTCATCTAAATAATTATTTTATATCTTTTCTAAAAAAAATACAACTAAAAACTACAATATTTTTTACTATTTTTTCATTATAAGAAAATATACAATACTTGAAACTAATATTCCTACTAAAGCCCCACTACTATCTATTAATACATCAACAATATTTCCATCTCTACCTGGTACAAAAGTTTGATGAAATTCATCGCTTGAGGCGTAGATAATAGAAAACAAGAAACTTAATATACCAGTTTTTTTAAAATCTTTTATATTGTTATTTTCTATAAATAAATTCGATAAATATGAAAATGAGAAAAATCCCAAAGTCATATATTCACTAAAGTGACCTAATTTTCTTATGATTAAATCATTAGAAATCTTTGATGATTCCTCCCCAGGTTGACTAGAAAATAAAAATATCACTAGGCAAACTAAAATTAATATTATTAATGAAAAGTATTTCTTATATAAAAGTTTAATAAAAATTTCTCCTTAGTATTTATTTTAATATTTTTTTCCTACTTTCTATCATACCATATTATTCTAATAAATGGTAATATTTGTAAGTAAAATAACCAAGAAAATACTTTTAACATTCTACTAACCATCTAAAAAACACAATATTTTCTTCAAATTACTCATATAATGAAATTTATAAATATTTATTATAAACAAAAATTTAATTTCATAAAACTTTAAACATCCTATCTCTAAACATTTCTCAACAAAAATATAAAATATTGTGATATAATTATAGTAAACGAATTCAAATAATGGAGGTCTATTATGCCACGTATAGTTGCTAGAGGATTTAAAAAAGAAGATTTAAAAAAAGTTAGTGCTGAACTTTTCGATACTATTGCTGAAATAATCGAAAGACCACGCGAAGCATTTACATTAGATTTAATTGAAAGTGTTGCTATTCTTGATGGAGAAGAAATCAGTAGAGCAAACTTAGAAATCGGTTGGGTTCACCGTCCAGTTGAAGTTTGCGAAAAAGTTGCTACTGCTGTTAATGAACTTTTCAAACCACTTGGTTATGAAACAGTTATGATTTCATTCAAAGACATTGATTTAGCATACGAATTTGTATTCAAAAAATAATTATTAAAAAAGTGATTCAAAAAATCAGGTTCAATCGAATCCTGATTTCCGAATCACTCTTTTTTTATCCTTTTACTTGAGTTTCATACATTTTTTTGTAACTTCCCTCAAGAGCTAATAATTGTTCGTGTGTTCCACTTTCAATTACCCTCCCTTTTCTAAGGACATAAATCATATCTGCATTTTTTATCGTCGATAATCTATGAGCTATTATAAGCGTTGTTCGTCCTTGTTTTAATTCTTCTATAGCTCGACTTACATTTTGTTCTGTTTCGCTATCGATATTGGCCGTCGATTCATCAAGAATCAAAATCTTAGGATCTTTAGCTAAAGCTCTAGCTAAACAGATAAGTTGCTTCTCACCTGTAGAAAAGTTATTTCCACCTACTTCTACTTTTGAGTCTAACGAGCGATTTTCTAATATGAAATCTCCTCCAACTCTAGCCAAGGCCTCTCTGGCAATCTTTTCATCATTAGAAGTAGTAATGTTTTCGAGTAAAGTCCCTTCAAATAAAAATGAATCCTGAAGTACTATAGCCGTTTTTTCTCTTAGATACTCCTTACTATAATCATTTATATTTCTGCCATTTATTAGGACATTTCCTTTAGTCGCACTGTAGAACTTAACAATTAAGTTCATTATAGTACTCTTACCGCTTCCTGTATGACCTACAAAAGCCACAGTTTGATTCTCTTTGATTTCAAGATTTAAATCACGTAGCACATAAAAATCATCTTTATAAGAAAAATACACATCTTCGAATTTAATATTTCCTCGGAAATCATCCTCGATAATATCGTTGTGACTGTCTTCCTCAACTCCTAGCTTAAGTATCTCTTGAATATTTATAGCCGCACCTTGCGCTCTGATATAATTAGAAATCCCCATCGTAAAATCTGCAATTCTATAAATTATATCGGTAGTATAATTTATAAATAGATATACCATACCCAATGTAATGCCATAAACATTATTAAAATGTGAATACGAATAGTAATAAACAATACCTATGAAAATCACTATTCTAAATACTCCAGTTATATTATGAAGTAATAGACTATCTACTAGATTTAATTTTTTCCAATATTTATAGCGCTCTTCATTATGCTTATTCCAATCTTCAATACTTTCTTTTTCTTTATTAAAAGCTTTGATTATTTCTAAATTTTGATAATTTTCATTGATAATCCCATTACTTTGAGAAAACTTACGTCTATATCCCTTAATACTATCTATAGATAACTTGTTGTAAATTTTTAATACTATAAACATTACCGGGAATAGCACTAGCATAAATAATCCAAAGCGTACATCTACATAAAATAATACAATATAAGAAAAAATAATCTTTAGCACAATTATTAATATCTGCACAAATGTCGAAACGAAAAATGTTCTAATTTGGTTTACATCACTCGTTATCCTAGATACTACAGAACCAGCGGGCATATTATCGAAATACTTAATCGGCAGACTTTGAATATGATCGTATACCTGCATCTGAATTCTAACGTAAACCTCGTTAGCACCTTTTACTAAGTAAATATTTCTAATATAGTTAGATATCCCCGAACATAATAGTATAAGTCCATAACCAGCTACTACCACCAATGATTTTAGAATTATCTGACGCGTTAAATCTCCAGTTATTCCATCAAAAACTTTCGACAACACGTACACACCAGCAACACCTAGCCCTACATTTAGTAGTGAAAAGACAAAACCTATTATATAAGATCTCTTTGCTTTTTTCATATAAGGAAGAAATTGAAATAACGGATTTTTATTCTTCATCATCTTCTACCTCCTTATTTTGATACTCATCTAGTTGTCTATACCAAGAACATTTTTCAAGAAGCTCTTCATGCGTTCCGAAATTTAATATTTTACCATTGTCTAATACAACTATTTTATTAGCATGCCTTACTGCAGAAATTCTATGAGCTACTATTATATTAGTCTTACCTTCTCGGGTTTTTTTAATATTTTCTATAATAGTTTTTTCTGTATTAGAATCTACCGCACTTAAGCTGTCATCAAGTATTAAGATATCAGGATCAGATAACAATGCTCTCGCTATACCTAGACGTTGTTTTTGTCCACCTGATAGAGATAAACCATTTTCTCCTACAAGGGTATCAATACCATCTTTAAATCTACTAATATCTTTTTTTATGTCCGCTTGCTCCAGCACCTCGTCTAATCTATCCTCTAAATCATATCTATAAAAAAGTACATTTTCTTTTATAGATTTTGAAAATAACTGATATTCTTGTGGTGCATAACCAATTTTTCCCCTAACAGAATAATCATAGTATTTCTCAATCCCCTTGCCATCAAGAAGAAGTGTATTCTCATCTATTGGATATAATCGCAGAAGTTGCTTAATAAATGTCGTTTTCCCACTACCAGTTTTTCCTACTACTCCTATAGTTTCACCTTTATTAATAGTAAAATTAATATCTTCTAGTACATGATTATTATCTTCATAACTGAAATTAAAATCTTTAAATTCAATACTACTATTAAACTCAAAATTACTTTCAGCTAGGTCATTGTTAACATCAGCTTTTTTATCAGAGATTTCTAAGACTCTTTTCGTAGCTTGTCGAACTTCTATAATCATAATAACTAACTCAGATAAAGCAATGTATGGCCACTGAATCATACCTATAACTACACAGACAGAAATCAACTCTCCTAATGTCATCATTCCTAAATTAATAAAGTAAAATCCTCCAGCTACAGCTATAATATAACTTGTCGCTAACGATACTGTATTAAGTGGTTGATAGACAAGAGTTTTTTTCATATATTCTTCATTACTTCTAGCATAACTTCTAAGTTTTCCTACAAAACTATTTCTCACTTTATCCAGTAAGCTATACGCTCTAATAACTCGAATACCTTTAACATTTTCTAAAGTCTCTTCTGTAATTTCATCCATAGTTTTCGCCATCTCATTATAATATTTTTCCTGAACCTTACGTCTTCTAACTAAATAAATAGTCTGAATAATCAAAGGTATATGTATCAGTAATAAATAAATTAAGCTAGATTTATTAAATATAAGAACACTTATAAATAAATTGTAAATTATCCCATCAAAAATTAATAAAATACCATACCCGAAAAGAGGCGCAATGTAGTTTGTAATATCATTAGTCGATCTACTAATTACCTCACCTATACTAAACTTATTAAAAAACACAGGGGTATGTCTATAAATATCATATTGAATATCATAGGTCATATCTTTAATAACTTTATCATATCCTATAAACGTATAGTATTCTTTAAAGAAGTAGACAATATACAGTGCTATTCCTGCTAAAACAATTCTTAGAATTTCATTAACTACACCATTAAAATCAATATTTCCACCTGCTATACCATCAACAATATAACTCAATCTGTCAGTTGGGTATAATGTAAAATAATAAGATGCAATTGAGACTATCAATGCAATTATTATGCGTTTTTTATCTCTATAAATAAGACTTGCTATTTTATTAAATATTTGCTTATTATTTATCATATCATTCATTTTTCACCCTCCTTTATTTATGTATTTTAATAATTATAACACATTTAAACACTTAAACAAATAATAGGGTAAGACTCAAAAATTATATTTTCAAATCATTACCCAACTTAATCTATTTCTTATTTAATTCGCTTTAAATTCTTCAATTGCATCCTTCGCAAGCTTATCTACTACTTCATTAAGTTCAACACCTGTATGTGCCTTAACTTTTACAAAATTTACCTTCACTACTGATTTTACCTTATTATAAAATTTCACATAATCCTGTGTATAAGGTAAGTTCGCTTGCCAATCTCCAGTTGCCCAAGATTCTATTCCTTGATAGTCATAAAATAAAGTGATTTCTTTGATTTTTTTATCAACAGCATACCACATAACGAATTTAGCTGCTTCTAATTCGCCTGCAACATTGTGTAATTGAGCATAATCTTCTCTATTTCCAGCATGTTTGAACTCATATTTCTTATCGCCATCTACTATAACTACTCCAGAACCATAGATACCTTGTACCCTATCAAAACTTCCGTCAATATATGCATACACCCCATCAACTGTTTCTACATTCTCTATCTTTTCTTCGTTACCTTTTACGAACTTTTCTGCTTCTTCTAAAGTTTTAAAACTTTTGTATATCGCACCTTTAAAGCCAGTAACCTGTTCTTTACACTCATCCCATGTTGAAAAAATTCCAGTTTTTTTACCTTTTCTTACAGCATAAAATTTAGTCATCATATTCTCCTTACAAAAATATTTACTCTAAAATTATACTACATAGAAAATATTAAGTAAATTTTTAAAAAGAAAATTTAAAATAAACTGAGAAAAATTATTTTTTTAGTTTAGATACATTTTTTAAATAAGAAAAACTATAAATTAGCCTATACAAATATCTTCTTAACTTTTTTCACTAATAATAAAAAAACTAAATTTAAAATATTATTCCAAATTAGCAATTATAATTTTTATTAATTCAAGAAATTTTATTTTATTTTTTATATAAAAGACATTGATAATCTATTTCAATTGAAGCGTTTTTATGTTATAGTATAGGTGTCTATTATTTTAAATATTGATTTTATAGTCTTTACGCAAACAGGATAAGGAGTTTTAATTGATCTTTAATCAATCTTGAAAAATTAATAATAGAATAAATTATTATATTATATACAAAAGGAGAAAATCCATGAAAACAAATAAATTATTAAAATCAAGTATGAGTGTTGCATTGGCACTTACTATATCTTCTATTACTGCTCAAGCTTGGCCAACAAATAGTAATATAGCAAAAGCTGATTTCGGTGATACTGCAGCTACTCAACAAACTAAGACTGAACTAAATGAAATAATAAATAAAATTTTTAACGACCAGTCTATCACAAATAGATACTTAGGAACTACTTTTTTCCACAAAACTTCAAACTTTCCTTATTACCATGTAACATTTGAAAATCACCAAGTTCCCGATGATGTTATTGACACTACTCCTTGGTATAATATGTGGAGCGAAGCTGCTGCTGCAAAAGCAAAACTTGATGCTAATTCATATACAGAAAAAACTGCACAAAATGCAATTAACACTTTAAAATACTATATTCAACTATACAATTTCGATGTAAATCATGACTTAAAAGATGACGGGTTCTATACTACTACAGACTTCAAAACACCAACAATGGTAACTGTTTCTAGCGATGGACAACAAGATTTCTATAAAAAAGTAGTTGATAACAAAGAAGAAATTAAAAATCTATTCAAAGAATCTTTAGTAGGTATCTACAAACAAGGACAAGATATCGAAATTAATCTTGTTGCTAACCCTGATAAAGTTAGTAAAATTACAAGCTTTGTTGTTAATAAAGTTTCTGGTTTAGATACAAATGTTAAACTAGGTCCTTCTGCTGAAGATCAACATCTTGTTGCCTTTAGCGTTCCTGGCGAATTAAAAGCTGAACAATTAGTTGTTTCTAATATGACTTATATTGATAAAAATGGAGTCAAACAACAAACAGGTCCATTTGCTTTAGATATTAACTACTCAGCTGCTAAAAAAAGTAATGAAGCTATCCCTAAATACAGAGAAAAATTAGACGAAAAAATTCAAAATTGGATTGATCGTGGTAATAAAGTTAATGAATGGTTACTAACAAAAGAGAATACTTCAGATACAGCTGCAGACTTCTCACAAAGAGCTAAAATTAGCGAAGCTGTAACAAAACTACAAGAATTAAAACGTTCAGATAGTGCTAACTACGATAAACTTTATGAAATTTCTACTCCTATTCATGAAATGGAAGACATTGCAACATTAAGAGAGGTTCTAGATATTAAAGTTGCAAAACTATTAGAATTCTTTGATCTTTATAACGAAAAAACATACACTAAAGAAAGTATCGAAAACTACAAAAATTACATTAAGAGTGTTCCTGCATTAAAAAATACAAGAAACATAAAAGAATTAGTTCAGTTAATTAAAGACTTCGATAACGCGAACTTTACATACTTAAGATACAATACTGCAGAACTAAAAAGAATAATCGATATCGCTGACAGAAAAATAAGAAGTGAATACGAACCTGTGTCTCTTGAAAAATTTGATCAAGCTTTAAATCACGCTAAAGACTGGATTAAACAAACAAACAGTTATAACCCTCAAATTAATGAGACATCAGACCTTGTTAAACAATTAACTGAAGCTATCAACAATCTTACTACAAAAGACGGTCAAAAAGGAGAACCAGTTCCTGCCGCACCTGTTGAAAATACTACTAAACCAGCAGAGCCATATAATGTAACTGCAAAATTCGTAGAAAGAGGTAGCGACAAACCTATTAAAACAAGATACAGTCGTGATTTAACAGAACTTATAAAAAATGTAGAAGTTCACGAATTAGGAAATGGTAAAAACGAAGTAATATTAACATTAGAACCTAAAATCATGGGAGGAGCTATCGACTTTGCTCTAGCAGACACTTTCAAATACAACAGTCTAGGAAATACAGATGCGGATGCTGTTGTTTTAGAGACAAAAAATATTGGAGGTCGCGACTACCCTACTAAATTAAAACTTACAGTTGATGCTACTAAGAAAAACATTGAAATAGCACTGCTAGGAAATTTCAATTTTAAAGATTCATTCTCATTAGGAAAAAATGGAATCGATAACTTTACAAAACCAACAGATTTATATATCGATTACTCTACGAAATTAGAAGCTAAAAAAGAATCACCTCTAAAAGCTTCTTTAAGAGATAAAATTAATTACTACACAAGTAATACAGTACAAGATAACTATAAAGATTTAAAACCAGTGTTCAAAACTTCATTCAATCAATTAATTACTAAAGCTCAACAACTTTTAAATAGTGATTCATTAACAAAAGATGAAGTAGACAATATTATAAATAAATTATTAGAAGAAACAACTAAATTAGATTCATTGGCTAACCTTCACAAATCACTACAAAATGCAAAAGAACAGTATGAAAATGATTGGAAAAACAACACTCACTTTACTAATGAAAGTAAAGCATTAGTTAAAGAAAAACTAGATGCAGTTGAAAGTAAAATAAACTCTCTAGATCCGGTAGATATAGAAGGTAAAAAAGAAACTTACTCAAACGAATTCGACAAAGAAGGAACTGTAACAGTATACAAAAAACTAGATGAATTAACAGGAGAAGTTCAACATCTTGGAGACTATCTTCGCATCAATACTGAAGAACTTTCAGGAGAAATTAAAAAAGCTGAAGAAGCTTACAACAATTTCAACAAAATTACTCAATCAAAACTTAAACTTAAACAATTAATAGACGAAGCAAAAGCATATGTTGAACATGCCAAACTTACTCCTGAATCAAATGACACTGATGATCAAGTAAATACTGATTTGACAGATTACTACAAAGAACAATTCAAATTCGCTATAGAAGACTTAAACGGTTCTCAAAACTCTGAAGCAGAACAAGTTTCAGCTAAAGAACAACTTAAGAAAAAAATTGCTGAAGTTGAACTGATAAAACAAGGTAAAAAAGAACCAGCAGCCTTTGTTACTTTAACTAACGAACTAACAAAAGCTAAAGAATTATTAAACAATGATTCTTCTACTGAAGAGGCGTTACTAACTGAATTAAATAAACTGAATAACGCTGTAAATATATTTAATAATTCTGCTGATTCAACTCAAAATCAACCAAGTAATCCATCAGAATCTCCTTCTACAGATTCTAATAATAAAGTTCAATTAGAAAGTTCATTATTAAAACAAGATTTAACTAGCCCTTCTATGGCAAATGGAATTATTAAAAACGTGTATCTAGTAACTGAAAATGGAAAAAATTACTTAGAATTAGATCTTATTCCTATGAATAATGGAACAACTAACGTTGCTGTTATGAGTAAACTTACATATTTTGATGGTAATACTGAAAAAGATGTTCAAGTATTAAAAGAAGATACTGCTGATGTTACTTACAATAATGTAACTAATTCTTATAAATATCCTTCAAAAATTAGAATACCAATCGAAGGAAAACCATCTACAATAAAACTTAACACTTTTGCAAGCAGTACATTATTCGGTACTGATAAACATGAAAATATAGCTGTATTATCTGTAAAATACCCTAAAGAAAATGCTGTTATCACTGCAGATAAAAAACAACTAAACGCACTATTCGAAGCTACTACAAGTAAATACTATGATAGTTGGAATAATGTATTTAAAAATGCAAACGTAACCCAAGATATGGCGGTAATTAAAAACTTCGGTAACAAAATCAATGCTGCACAAAATGTATTGAAAAATAATATTGCCAGCACAGAAGAAATTTCTACCGCATTTACTGAACTATCAGACTTAAAAAATCAATATGATTTACTTATTCAACTAAGAACTTCAAACGCTGAAGCTGTAGCTAACTTCAATTCTGATAAAGACAGTAAAAACTACAGTGAAGAAAGCATCAACGCTGTAGATAGCTATCTTCAAGGAAAAATAGATAAACTAGAGGACTTAGTACACAACAACCCTAAATCTAATGAAATCTTGAAATTATTTAACGATGTCCAAACATACTATAACCTTCTTAGATATGACACTTCAAAACTAGACACAGCTATTAAATCAGCTCAAGACAAACTAGCTGCAAGTAACTATTCAGATGAGTCTAAAAATAATTTAACTACAGCTATTAGTAAAGCAACTGAATTCATAAACAAAGCTAAAGAAACAAGAAATCTAGAAGACACTCGTTCTAGTTTATTAAAAGAAATCGAAGATGCAGTCAACGGATTAAAAGAAGCTCCTGCTCCTGAAGTAAATAAACCAAGTGATAACACTAATGCATCTAATAATGAAACAAATAAACCTATCGATAAAGTCGACACTCCTGCTAATAGCGAAACTAACAAACCTAACGATAAAGTTGACACTCCTGCTAATAGTGATGCCAACAAACCTAATGACAAGGTCGATACTCCAGCTAATAGCGATGCCAACAAACCTAACGACAAAGTCGATACTCCAGCTAATAGCGATGCCAACAAACCTAACGACAAAGTCGACACTCCAACTAACGGCGAAGTTAACAAACCTAACGACAAGGTTGATACTCCAGCTAATAGCGATGCCAACAAACCTAACGACAAAGTCGACACTCCAACTAACGGCGAAGTTAACAAACCTAACGACAAGGTTGATACTCCTAATAATAGCGAAGCTAATAAACCTAACGACAAAGTCGACACTCCAACTAATAGTGATGCCAACAAACCTAACGACAAAGTCGACACTCCTAGCGATAACAAACCAACTGAAAATGATAATGATGAAGTTGCGAAAAAATTTGCTACTGAAAGAGCAAACCTTCTTTTACCTTTAGAAACAGCTAAAATATTAGTTAATGATGACAAAGATAAAGAAGGAATTAATAAAGAAGCATACGCTAAACTAAAAGAAGCCACTGAAAAAGCTCAAAAAGCATATGATGAAGAAAAATCTATAGATAAGATTCTAGAAGAAAAATCTAGCATAGATAAAGCATTAGAAGAGTATACTAAACATAAAAATGATAAAGAAACTGTCCCAGGAAATAATAAACCTGAAGATAAGCCTGATAATAATTCAAGCAATAACGGAACTGTAGATAATACAAAACCAAGTGATAATTCTAATAGTAGCACAGCTAATGATAATGCTAATAACTCTTCAAACAATACTAATAACAGTTCTACTGAAGTAAAACCAGGAACTAGCGAAAATACAGGAAATAACAAACCTGAAGATAAACCTACTCCGGATAATAAGCCTAATAATAATTCAAACAATAATGGAACTGTAGATAATACAAAACCAAGCGACAATTCTAATAGTAGCACTGCTAATAATAATGCTAATAACTCTTCAAATAATGCTAATAACAGTTCTACTGAAGTAAAACCTGGAACCAACGAAAACACAGGAAGTAATAAACCTGAAGATAAACCTAATAATAATTCAAACAATAACGGAACTGTAGATAATACAAAACCAAGTGATAATTCTAATAGTGGCACAGCTAATGATAATACAAATAACTCTTCAAACAATACTAATAACAGTTCTACTGAAGTAAAACCTGGGGGCAACGAAAATACTGGAAATAACAAACCTGAAAATAAACCTAATAATAATTCAGATTCAGGAAACACTAACACAGACAACAACGTGACTCCATCTGAAGATATAATAAACAATATATTCTCTAATGATGCTTTAGGGGTTAAAGTTACTTTAACTGATAAAACAACTGCAGCAAAACTTTCTGCAACTCCTGTAGAAGATAAAGCTTTAGCAAGTTCAGTTCTAGAAAAATTAAACTTACCTGCAGACAATCAAATCAGAATATTAGATTTAAAACTTCTAGACAAAGACAATCATGTAGTTAATTCAAAAGCAAACCGTACTGTAGCAATAGTTCTAAAAGAAGACGAAAAAGATGTAGCTGTTTATCACATAAAAGATAACGGAGAGCTAGACCTTATGAAGTCAACTATAAAAGATGGAAAAGTAATATTTGACATAGATCACTTCAGTAAATTCGCAATAATTTCTAATAAACCTAAACAAAATAACGAAAACAGTGGTAATACTTCAAATAACAATAATACGGCTATCAGCAATGATAATCATGATTCAACTCACAATGATTCTAATAGCGGTATTGCGCATAATGATTCTAACGTCGAAAACACTCATACTTTAGGACATAGCGACTCAAATAACAAACAAACTTCTCCTACAGTGCAAAATAATCAACCTACTCAAATTACACCATTAAATAGTAGTGTAACATCAAATATCAACAATTCAAAAGCAGGAAAACACTTAGCTAAAACTGGACTATCAAATAATAATTTAGTTTCATTAGCTGCTATCGGATTAGTATTAAGTAGTGCACTAATTCTTGGAAGAAGAAAAAATAAAAGATAATATTATTTCTAATAATTATTAAATAAACTAATTAAAAGAGGGATAATTTAAAGGCTAATTTCTAAAATTTCCCTCTTTTAAATTATATACAATAGATATCTATAATAAATAATTACTAAATGAAAAATAAAGAAAATTTTTGAAAATATCGTGATATAAAAAACTCCTATTTATTGAATTTTTATGAGATTTGGTGTAAAATTGAATTGCTTATGAAAAAAATATTAAGGAAATTTTTTATTTTATAAAGACAACTTAGGAGATATGATAATGAGTAAATATCATTTTATAGGTATTAAAGGTTCTGGAATGAGTTCCCTTGCACAAATCGCTTATGATATGGGGCATGAAGTTCAAGGCTCAGATGAAGAAACATACTTTTTTACACAAGAAAAATTAGAACAAAGAAACATTCCGATGTTCTACTATGGAGCAGAAAATATTAAAGAAGGATATGATGTAATTTTAGGTAACGCATTCGATGAAACACATGTTGAGTATAGACGTGCTAAAGAATTAGGTTTAAAAACATACACTTACTCTCAATTTCTTGGGAAACTACTTTCTGAGATTCCTTCTATTGCAGTTACTGGAGCACATGGGAAAACTACTACCACTACAATGACTAGTAACATATTTAAGCACAGTCATGTTACATCATACTTAATCGGTGATGGAACTGGCCATGGTGAAAAACATTCTGAATTTATGATAGCTGAGGCATGTGAGTACTATAGACACTTTTTAGCGTATCATCCTGATTACGCTATTGTTACTAATATTGATTTCGATCACCCTGATTATTTCAATGATGAACACGACATGTTTGATGCATTCCAAAGTTTTGTGAATCAAGTTAAAAATACAGTAGTAATCTGCGGCGATGATCGTTTAGCTTCTCAACTTAAACCTGCAAATGCTAAAACTATTAAATACGGGTTTAATAAAGGGAATGATTATCAAATCAAAAATGTTCAAACTACATCAGAACACAGTAAATTCGACATTTATAAAAACTCTGAATTACTAGGAACATTTACTATGGCAGTATTTGGACTACACGATATCTCAAATGCTACTTCTGCTATCGCTTTAGCTGATATCAATGGGATTAGCGTTGAAAAAATTCAAGAAGCACTTGATTTATACAAACCTGCTGAAAGAAGATTTAGCGAACACAAAATTGGAAACAGTGTAGTTGTAGATGATTACGCTCACCACCCAAGTGAAATAAAAGCGACTATAGACAGTGCACGTAGAAAATATGAAGGAAAAGAAGTTATCGCTATTTTCCAACCTCACACATATACACGAACAGCTAAATTCTTAAATGAATTCGCTGAAAGCTTAGAAACTGCAGATAGAGTATTCCTTTGCCCAATCTTCGCTTCTGTACGTGAGAAAGAAAAAATTGTAGGAATCGAAGATCTACAAAAAGTAACTAAAGGCGCTCAAATAATAAATAGTGAAAATGATTTTGATAAACTTAACTTTGATAATAGTGTATTCCTATTTATGGGAGCTGGAAATATTAATAAACTTTGTCATAAATTTATCGAACAAAAATCAAAATAATTTAGTTGTATTATAGTCAATATTAAAATATAATTGAGTATAAGACTTATAAAGGAGGAAACATTATGTTAGATATAAACTGGTTAATTTTAGCTTATGCTGGAATCTTTTTAGCGGGAGTAGGAGTCTTAATCCTATGCATAAGCGCGGCGATTACACTTGGAACTGTTAGAAAATCACTAACTGTCGCTACTGAATGTGTAGAAGATGTAACGAACATTGCAGAAGATGCACTAAATCTTGCTAAAGATCTTAATGAAACAGTTAAAAAAGTAGAAGGTAATTTAGAGCCAATCATGGCAGAAACTAATATTTTATTACAAAATACAAACATTTTAGCTGAAGACTTACAAGTTAAATCTGAAAAATTAGATCCACTGTTTAACTCTGCAGAAGGATTAGCAACATCTATCAATGGTTTACAATCATCTGTAGATAACATGAAATCTAATGTTACTGGATTCAAAAAAAATACAGATCAAAAAATTGAAAATCTTTCTGAAAAAGTAGAAGAAAATAAAGCTAAAGCTTCTAATCTACTTAACAAATTCTTAAAGAAAGATAAAGTTGAAGAAGAAAAATAATACATAAAAAAGAGATGAAATTTAATTACAAAGTTTCTTCTCTTTTTTCTATATTTTAGAACTTATAACCACTATAATATTTTCTTTTAATCACTTAGATTTGAATATAAAATTCGTGATTTTCTTATTTACATTTGTATATAAATTCATTTAAATTTATACACAATTTCTTTAAATAATAAGACAACAATAAAGAGAATACTTTTACTTTATTTTTTCTCATTTTTTTTAACTTTATACTTGATTTTATTTCAATTTTGATATATTATACTGAGGTATTTAAAATTTTATAGAAGGAGAATTATTTTTTATGTTAAACGAATTTAAAAAATTTGCATTTAAAGGTAACGTATTAGACCTAGCTATCGGGGTTATCATGGGGGCTGCTTTCGGTAAAATCGTTAGTTCATTAGTAACTGACATTATGATGCCACTTATCGCTCTTGTATTCCCAGCTAAACCAGATTTCACAAACTTAGCTTGGGAAGGAATCAAATACGGTAACTTTATCCAAATCACTATCGACTTCTTAATTACTGCTATCGCAATCTTCGTATTCGTTAAAGCTATTAACACTGCTAAAGACAAAATGTCTAAAGAAGAAGCAGCTGAAGAAGAAACTCCAGAAGTTGATGCTAAAGAAGAACTTCTTAAAGAAATCCGTGATCTATTAAAAAAATAATAGATTAAAATTTTAAGGTCTGACAATGTCGGACCTTTTTTATTATATAGTATAAATAGAAATCCCTTGGAAAATTCTATTCCAAGGGATTTTTCTGTGTTCTTATTAAAGTATTTATTCACCAAATAAAGATTTCACTAATCTTCATCATTTCTACGACGTTTAAACGCTGCAAATAGACCTACGATAGCTAAGCCTAATCCTGCTAGCTCACTATTATTTTCTGTTTGACCAGTATTAGCTAAACGTTTAGTAGAACGATTAAGAGTTTTATCTTGGAAGTTAGAATGAACATTTGTAGTTCTATCTTCTCTACCTATATATTTTGGTAACTCAGGTTGTTCTTCTGGAGCGCCGTTTACTCCTCCACTGAATTCTGGTAACGCTGGTTGAACTTCTGGTATTCCATTCACTCCTCCACCGAATTCTGGTAAGGCTGATTGAAGTTCTGGTATTCCATTCACTCCTCCACCGAATTCTGGTAACGCTGGTTGAACTTCTGGGGCTCCATTCACTCCTCCTGCAAATTCTGGACTAGTTTGATGTTCTTCTGGTTCTCCGTTTACTCCCCCTGCAAATTCTGGACGAGCTGGCTGTTCTTCCGGTTCTCCATTTACTCCTCCACTGAATTCTGGTAAGGTTGGTTGGACTTCTGGGGCTCCATTCACTCCTCCTGCGAATTCTGGACTAGTTTGATGTTCTTCTGGTTCTCCGTTCACTCCTCCAGCGAATTCTGGTAAGGTTGGTTGCACCTCTGGATCTCCATTTACTCCTCCTGCAAATTCTGGTAAGGTTGGTTGTACCTCTGGATCTCCATTTACTCCTCCACTAAATTCCGGTAAGGCTGATTGGACTTCTGGTATTCCTTTTTCATTACTATGACGGACCAC
>NZ_JAPWCC010000013.1:0-52531 GCF_041433735.1 Gemella sp. 20925_1_85
ATTTTTTGGTCTAACTTTTTGGGGTCGGTACAAAAAACTCAATTCCTTTTTTATTATATTTTCCAAATTTTTCCAATAGCATTTCTAATTTCGTAATTATCCATAAAGTATTCAATGTTTCCATTGAAGTTACGTTTAAACTGGAGAACACCGTAATCAGTAGCATCTTCAGAATGGAAGTCTTTTGAAGTACCAAAGAAGTTGAAATATTTGAAGTTATTGTTAATTGCATATTTCATCATGTGAAATAAGATTGCATATGGCCCTTCATAACGATGGAATTTTCTCATTGCACCACTTGTGAAGTAGATTAAATCTTGACCTGATTCTATAAAAGTCGCACAAGAAAGGTTAATAACATTTCCATTTTCTGCTTTAAGTTCTTTTATTTTATCAATTTTTTTATACCAAATAGCAATGTTTTCATCAAATTCTTTTAGACGGTTAGTTGCTTTTTTAGCATTTACTTTTCCTTGTTCTAATTTTTCTTTTAAATCGTCTCGCTCTTTTTCAAGATTTGCAATTGTGTTAGTTGTAGTTTCAACGAACTGATCACAATCAATATATGAAACAAGGTAGTGAGCTTTTTCTCCGATATTATTTTTTAATGATTTGAAATAAGTATTGTCTCGAATTTCAAAATCAATTCTATCTTCAGTATCACGATTTATTTCATCAAAGATTTTAGCGTCTTCTTCATTGAATATGTCTATTTCGCGAACCTGAACTCCTTCTTTCATCGTTCTGTTAATAGTATAACGAGCGATTTGTGAAATATTTTTTAATAAGTTACTTTCAGTAATATTTTCGTCTAGTGGTTTAGAGAAAACACAACGAGAAGCTAGTGTAGGATTTGTAAATAAATCTTCGTTCATAGCGTGATAATTTAAATCATTTAGAATTCTATTAGTTTTAACTGCTACTTCGTTCTCTTCTACAAATTCAATATCATTATAGATTTTTTCATTTACAAATGGATTTACACGTACACATAATACTCTTAGATTTTTTGCAAAGTATTTTTTTAGTTGTTCAAAGTAGAAACTAACTAACTCAGTATTTGAGTAATCCATAATAGGGCCGTATTGTGCAGTTACTTTGTAAAAGTATTTTTTATATTGGAAATAAATGAAAATACCGTATGCTAGTATTTTATTATTTTCTTTTACGGCTAAAATTTCAGTTTTTAAGTTGTTATTATTGGCCATAATATTATATTCTGCCGATTCAGAGAAATAATATCTATGATCACTTTCTTTTTGAAATTGTTGAAGTTCTTCACTACTAATTTCAGTAAATATCATTTTGAAATCTCCTTTTTAGTTTGTTACTATTCAAAATTACTTATAAAATTATATAACAAAAATTAAAAAAAAAAAAGTAATATACTAATAATAAGTGATATAATTAAGTAAAGTAATTATATGGAGTAAGGTTTCAATGCAAGAATATACAATAAGGAATGAAAGATACAAGATAAGGTATAATGATTTTGAAGGAAGTGGATTACCTATTGTAGTTATTCATGGGTTAGGATGTGCCAGTTCATTTGACTATGTAGAAATTTTTAATAGTGAGGAATTTAAAGGTCATAGAAGGGTACTTATAGATTTGTTAGGTGCTGGATATAGTGATAAACCTCTAGACTTTTCATATGAGGTTAAAGAACATGCGAAATATCTAGCGGAGTTTTTGGAAGATTTAGGTTTGAATAATGTTATCTTGTTTGGTCACAGTTTAGGTGGGGCTATTGCTATTGAGTTGTATGCAAGGTGTAGAGACAGAATTGAGAGATTGATTTTAACAGAACCAAATTTAGATCCCTCTACAAAAGGTCAGATTAGTTGGGCGATAGCACAGTATAAGGAAGATAATTACGAAAAAAGTATTAAGACACTAATAAAATATTGTGAAGGTGGAATGAATACAATGTGGGCTGCAACATTGAAGAATTGGTTACCTAAAGCAGTTTATCAAATTTCTCGTGATGCAGTGTTTGAGAGAGAAATATCATGGAGAAATATGTTATATGAGTTTGATATCCCGAAATTTTTTATATTTGGAGAAAATAGCCTTCCGAGTGATGACCTGGAAGAATTACCTAAACATGGTGTAAATGTAAAAACGGTAAAAAATGCAGGTCACTCAATGGCTTGGGAAAATCCAGAGGGGTTAACTGAGGTTATAGTCAGGTGCTTATTATAATTAAAAAGTGTATATATAAGATTTAATTAAAAAAATGTCCAGATAACTATCTGAACATTTTTTCTATATTTTTTTGATTTTTATATTACTTACCATTAAGTAAGAGCATAACACTAATAGTATTAGTATTGCAATACTTGGTAATTTTATCGGAGCAAGTACTGCAAGGACTGTTCCGCATGTAGTAATTGGAACACCTTGATAGTATCCATTTTTCATTTTTGTTACATTAAATCTCGCTAAACGATAAGCACCACAGCATACGTAAATTCCGCAAAGAATAGCGACAATTACCATTAATAGAGTTGATGGCTTATCATTTGTAATAAAGATTTCAAAAACAAGCATAGCAGGTGCTACTCCAAAACTTACTACGTCACATAATGAATCTAAGTCGTGACCAATTTCAGAAACAACACCAAGTTTTCTCGCAACGATACCATCGTATCTATCTGCAAGCATGGCTAAGATAATAAAGACAGTACCCCAGATAAAATATCCATGTGATGTAGTCAAAATTGACATAAACCCACAAAAAATATTGCAAAGGGTAAGATAATTTGGTATGAAGTTTTTATTCATTTTAAAAGTCAACCTCCAATATTGATATTATAATTATAGTACAAATTTGTAATAATGTCTAAGAAAATATGAAATTTATAATTATTAACCGCCAAAAAATTATTATTTATGCCTGTTGTCTATGACTATAAAACCTGTTATAATTAGGATAAAATTGCTTTTGGAGGTGCACCATGGAAAAAAATTTAAAAAATTTAAATTTCACAAAAATTTTAAAAGAATTATTTATTATTTCTCTAGGATGTGCTATTTACTCTTTTGCTATTATGCATTTTAATGTCCCAAATAAATTGGCAGAAGGTGGAGGAACAGGGATTTCACTGTTATTATTATACTCAATAGGTCTTCCAGTTTCTATTGGGACAATATTGGTAAACATTCCTTTATTAATAATAGGATATAAAATGTTAGATAAAAAGACAATGTTATACACGGTTTACGGTATTATTATGTTGACTTTTTGGATAGGGATTTTTGAGAAGTATAATATAGAAATAGAGATCGGTGGAGATAGATTACTGGCTGCTGTATTTGGAGGATTACTTGCTGGATTAGGATTGGGGATAGTCTTTCTAGCAGGTGGAACAACAGGTGGAGTAGACATAGTGGCGAAAATTGTACAACTTTATACAGGGAGTTCAATCGGTAGGATAATTCAAATTCTTGATGGGGTAATCATAGCATTAACTTTCGTAGTAGTTAAGAGTTTCCCAGCGATTTTATATACTTTGATTTATATTTTCATATGCACAAAAGTGATAGATTATGTCGTTGAAGGTGGGGTTCCTGGAAAAGGGGTAATGATAGTTTCGTCTGAGATAGAAATTATTACTAAAAAAATTCAAGAAGATATGAATCGTGGATTAACTTATATAAAAGGACAAGGAAGCTATTCTAAGAAAGATTTGAATATAGGTTATTGTGTAGTTTCAAGAAATGAAATAGGAAAACTTAAGTCATTAGTTTATAAAATTGATCCTCGGGCGTTCTTGACAATAACTGAAGTTCATGATATTATAGGAGAAGGATTCAGTTATGATCAACCGAAAAAAACAAGTCTAGGTTTTAAGAAGAATCAATAGATAAAAATCTGAGAAGGAGTGACTAGAAAATCATGATTTTGAAGAAACAAGATTTTGTCGAGTCACTTTTCGCAGTGGTTTATGCCTTGTAATATACACTTTTTTAAAAATTTAGAACTTTTATGTCAATCTCAGATTTATATTTGAAGGAGAAAAATAAATATAATATGTTAAGGAATTATTATTTTAGATTAATAAGTACAGTATTATTAATTTCTATTTGTTGTTCGTTATTTGGTCAAATGTTATTGAAATTAATAGAATTAACTAGTAGTTATTATAAGTATTTATTGATTCTAACACCTTTGATACTAGTTTTTACTAAGTTTAGTAATAAATATTTACACACCGGTGCTATAGGTATGAAGTATTTTATTGAAGCGGCAACTAATAAAAAAGAGAAAGTTACATGGAAATTTCCGTTTGTTTTAACTTTAAATACTTTATTGGCACATAGCTTCGGAGTAAGTGTAGGGCGTGAAGGAGTAGCTGTGCAATTAGGTGGAGCAATCGGTGGTAATATCGCTCCTAATGAATTTAGTCCAGAGAAGAAACAATTTTTTGTGAAATTAGGCATGATTTGTGGATTTGCTGGATTATTTCAAACTCCATTAGCTGCTGTAGTATTCATTTTAGAGGTTGTCAGTGACAAATTTAACTTTACAATAAATAAAGTTTATGAGTATGTAATATATGTCGTCGCAGCGTATATAAGTGCTTTTGTATCACATAAAGCAGGTTTGGAAAAATTCTTTGTAACTATAGATGTAAGTGGAATTAATATAAATTTAGAGTTTATTTCTAAATTAGTTTTAGTTGGAGTTGTTTTTGTTTTTGTAGGAATCTTATTTGTTCTCCTTCAAAGAAAAACAAAAGCATTAGTATCTTTGAATAAAAATATCATTTGGATTCTTCTAGTTATTTTTATTTTAGTTAGTATTGTTTTTGAGTACAGATATGCTTCATTAGGTACAAATTTAATTGATCTTTCTTTTACAGATTTTGAACAGATTCAGGTTTATGATTTTATGTTGAAAATTATATTAACAGCTATTTGTACAGGGATAGGCTTTAGTGGAGGAGAGGTTACTCCGTTGTTTGCGATTGGAGCAACTTGTGGAGTAATTCTAGGAGTTTGGTTAGGACTACCAATTCTAGTAACAGCAGCCTTGGGATACTGTTTAGTATTTTCAGCAGCAACTAAGACATACATTGCACCTATATTTCTTGCATTAGAAGTATTCGGATATAAATTGATGTTGTTTGCGGTAATCCCAGCAATATTAATTTACTTAATCAATAAAAAATATAGTATCTATAAATAATTAAATACACCCCAGTGTGAAAATTCACGCTAGGGTGTATTATTATAATCCAAGTATATTTAGTATCTCTTTCTTATATTTAAGTTTTTGTTCATCTTGATTATTTTCATCAAGATTTATTTTTATTTCAGATACAATTTCACCAGGTTTATTTTTAATGATATAAATTCTATCGCTTAGGTCAATGGCCTCGTCTATATCGTGGGTGATTAGTAGAGTAGTTATATCAAGTTTATTCTTGATTTCAAGGTACCAAGAGTGAAGTGATATTTTAGTAATTGCATCGAGTGCACTGAAGGGTTCGTCTAGTAAAAACAGTTCTTCTTTGAACATATATGTACGTAGAAGTGCTACTCTTTGACGCATACCACCACTTAATTCACTAGGATATTTATCTTTATATTCATAAAGATTAAATAATTTAAGATTTTTTATTGCTTCTTCTTCTGCTTCTTTTTTATTAATTTTTCTTATTAAAAGAGGAAGTATAATGTTTTGAATAATAGTCTTATGTTCTAATAATAAGTCTTTTTGAAGCATGTAACTTACACGACCTTTATAGTCTGTGTTACCTTTTATAGAGATTTCTCCACTTTGAAGAGGATTTATACCCGCAATAATGTTGAAAAGGGTAGTTTTACCAACACCACTTCCACCAAGTATAGAAACAACTTCACCTTTATCGACATGGATGTTTATATCTTTTAGTATTTTATTGTTAGGATAATTGAAAGATAAGTTTTTTATTGATAATATATTCATTATTTTATATAGTCATTGCTGAATCCAGTGTTTTCTGCAAGAGGTTGTTTTGTGATTTTGTTTTCGTTAACCCAACGGTAGAATGCATTCCATCTGTTAGCATCGAATTCACCCCAGTGATCTTTGTTTGATGCATATTGTTTAGATAGATATTTTTGAGATTCAACAACGAAATCTTTTTTATCTTTCAATTCTGGAGCATTTTTAATTAAAATCTCTGCAGCTTCTTCAGGATGTTCTATAGCGTAGACATATCCTTTCTTAATAGCTTTAAGAACTTTTTTAGCTTCTTCTTTATTTTCTTTTAAGTAATCGTTATTAGCAATGATTACTGGAGAGTAGTAGTCTAAATCTTTATTGAAATCTTTTAGATAGAAGTAGTTAATATCTAGTTTCATGCTTTCAGCTAATTTACCATCCCATGCATAGTAAATCCAAGCTGCATCGAAAAGACCATTTTCTAGTGGAGTAACAGAGTTTGTATCTGTATTTGGAGCTAGATTTAATTTATTAGCATCTCCACCTTGTTTTTGAATTAATGATTTAACCATTGCTAATTCTACTGGATCATTCCAAGTTCCGTACTTTTTACCTTGAAGATCTTTTGGTTCTTTAATGTTGTTTTTCTTAAGTGAAATGATACCAGAAGTGTTGTGTTCAATAATTGCGGCTACGGCAGTAATTCCTGCACCTTTAGAAAGTTTGTTAGCCATTGAGTCTTGGTAGTAAATACCAAAAGGTGCTTTGTTATTAATAATTAAATCAGAAGTACTATCTTCAGGCGCCGGCTTAATGTCAAGATCAATACCTTCTTCAGCGAAGTATCCTTTCTCTTTTGCTACATATAGACCAGTGTGGTTTGTGTTAATTGCCCAGTCAAGTACGAAATCTACTTTTTTAAGTTCTTTTTTCTCTGCGTTTTTATTAACCGTACTGCATGCAGTTAATGAGATTGCTAAGATAAAAGCAAAAACGCTAGTTAATATCTTTTTCATGATTTTCTCCTATGTATTTCCATTTAATAAATTTTTTCTCACTTAGTTTAACAAGTTCGATACTTAATAAACTGATAACCGATACTAGTATTATGATTGCAAACATAGTATCGTATTCAAATAATTTTTTCGCTTTAATCATGTAAACTCCAAGTCCTTCAAAGCCACCTAACCATTCAGCAACCACTGCTGCGATAAAGGCATAAGATACACTAACTCTAAGCCCAGCATAGAAGTAGCTTAGACTCGTTGGGATTTTTACATGCCAAAGTATTTGTAATTTACTAGCATTCATTAATTGTAATAAAGTAATCATATCTTTATCACAGTTTCTAAATCCATCTAGTATACTTACAACAATTGGGAATGTTGTTGTTATAACAATTAATACAATTTTTGGTGTAAGTCCATAACCCAACCAAAGCACAAGTATAGGGGCTATTGCAATAGTTGGTATAGTTTGAGTCAGTACAAGAAGTGGATAGATAGACTTGTTAAATATTGGTATGCTATCCATAATTAAAGCAAGAAGCCATGCTATGACTATCCCTAGGAATAGACCTATAATAGCTTCAAGTAGGGTGATTTTGCTGTGAAATATTAATAGTTCGTAGTTTTTTATAAAAGCTTTAACTATTTCAACAGGTGTAGGTATGATATATTTTGGAAGTAAACCGAGATTACCAGCTCCTTGCCAAATAATCACTAGACACAACATAGAAATAGTTGCTGCATATTTATTGATTAAATTTGTCAATTTTTTCATTTATAGTTAAAACATCTCCATAGTTAATTTTCACATTTGCAAAAATATTTTTACTATCCTCACCCGCTAGGACAAAGCATTCTTTAAGAGTATCCATAAGTTCGTTGAATTCACCTTCAATTACTGTTTCGAATGGAGTAACAATTACATTTGAATGCTTATTTTGTAGAAAATAGATAACTTTATCTATAATCTTTAGTCTTCCATCATGATTATCAAGAGGAAGAATTTGTAATGCAATACTGCAATTTATCAAAATAAAAAACCTCCTTACAATATAAGAGGGGTCTAAGTTTGTCTTTAAGTCAAATAATGCCTACGCTAGCATTATCTAGATCAGGCGCGGTCGAAATATTTATATTCCCTCTCAGACTGTTCACAGACTCCCGTATAAATAATTATATCACACGTATGAAAAAAAACAATAAAAGTGCTTACAGAAATAACGGTATTTCATGAAAAATGATTTACATAAATATTGACATTTTCATTTCTAAACAGATTAACAAAAATATTTGAGTTGATGTGAAATCTATAAATTCCAATATATTAATTCTAATATATTAATGGAAAATTTATTTTTGATTTTTCTATTAATATATGGTAGAATTATTAATCATAAATAAAATAAAAGAGGGATATACCAGTGAAAATTTTAAGAGAAATTATGGAGTGGATAGTAGTTGTAGTAGTTTCTATTGCTATTTATCTACTTATAAGCACATATCTTATCGCGCCTTTTACAGTAAAAGGACACTCGATGGATTACACATTTGCTGATAACGATAAAGTTTTCGTTAATAAATTCAGCAAAAATTTTGAGCGTGGAGATGAAGTTGTATTCCATGCAAATGAAACTGATGACTATATTAAACGTATAATCGGAGTTCCTGGAGATACTATAGAGTACAGAAACGATGTACTATATGTAAATGGTCAAAAAGTTGAAGAGCCATACTTAGCTCAAAAAATTAAAGAAGCTAATGCTTCTGGAACTGCACCATTTACGCCAGATTTTAATATTGAATTTTTAAGTAGTACAAAATCTAAAACTGTGCCAGAAGGTACATACTTTGTATTAGGAGATAACAGACAACACAGTACAGATAGTCGTGTATTTGGATTTGTTAAGAAAGAAGCAATGATTGGGAAAGTAAGCTTAAGATACTACCCATTTAGTTCATTTAAATTCTTTTAATAAATACTAAAAGAAAATTTAATATATCGAATTATTTTAGTTGCTAAAAATTTTGCGTTATGCTAGAATAATATACGGGCACTCTTAAAGAGTGATTTAAGAAACCACCCCCTGCGATAATTTCGTAGGGGGTTTATTATTTTTAATAGAAGGAGAACACAATGACAAAGTATATTTTTGTAACAGGTGGAGTAGTATCATCATTAGGAAAAGGTATTGTAGCGGCATCAGTAGGTCGTGTATTAAAAAATAGAGGATTAAAAGTAACATTACAAAAATTTGATCCATATTTAAATGTTGACCCTGGAACAATGAGTCCATATCAACACGGAGAAGTTTTCGTTACAGAAGATGGAGCTGAGACTGACTTAGACTTAGGTCACTATGAAAGATTTATCGATGTTAACTTAGGACAATATTCTAACGTAACTGCAGGACGTGTTTATTCTTCAATTATTGAAAAAGAACGTCGCGGAGATTATTTAGGAGGAACAGTTCAAGTAATTCCTCACGTAACAAATGAAATCAAATCACGAGTATTATTAGCTGGAGAATCTAGTGATGCTGATGTTGTTATTACAGAAATTGGTGGAACAACAGGAGATATTGAATCTTTACCATTCTTAGAAGCAATCCGTCAAATCCGTAGCGATTTAGGACGTGAAAATGTATGCTTTATTCACTGTACATTATTACCGTACATTAAAGCAGCAGGGGAAATGAAAACTAAGCCAACACAACAATCTGTTAAAGAATTACGTGGTTTAGGTATTCAACCAGATATTATTGTAGTTAGAAATGAACTTGCTTTAAACGATGAGCTACGTGCTAAGATTTCATTATTCTGTGACATTCCAAAACAAAACGTTAT
Organism: Gemella sp. 20925_1_85; assembly: GCF_041433735.1. Lineage (NCBI taxonomy): Bacteria > Bacillati > Bacillota > Bacilli > Caryophanales > Gemellaceae > Gemella > Gemella sp. 20925_1_85. Next base: position 9,787 of record NZ_JAPWCC010000013.1, read on the forward strand.
TGAAAGTCGTGATGTAAGTAATCTATATCAATTACCAGTAAATCTTAAAGCACAAAAAATTGATGATATCGTGTTAAATCATTTTGGTTTAACTGCGCCAGAAGCTGATATGACTGAATGGTTATCATTAGTGGATAGAGTAGATAACTTAAAAGAGGATGTAAGAATCGCATTAGTAGGTAAATATGTAGAACTTCACGATGCTTATATTTCTGTTGTAGAATCTTTAAAACATGCAGGATATAAAAACAATGCTAAAGTTAAAATTGATTGGATTCAATCTGAAGATATTACAGAAGAAAATGTTCATGAGTATCTTAAAGATGCAGACGGAATCCTTGTACCAGGTGGATTTGGTGATCGTGGAGTTGAAGGTAAAATTACTACTATTAAATATGCACGTGAAAACAAAGTACCATTCTTCGGTATTTGTTTAGGTATGCAACTTGCTGCTGTTGAGTTTGCACGTAACGTGTGTGGTTTAACTGGAGCACACTCATCAGAATTAGATCCAAATACGCCATACCCAATTATTAACTTATTAGCGGATCAAGAAAATGTTGTTGAAATGGGAGGAACTTTACGTTTAGGAAGTTACCCATGTACATTAATAGAAGGATCTGTAGCTCACAAAGAATATGGAGAAATCAATATTACTGAGCGTCACCGTCATAGATATGAATTCAATAACTTCTATCGTGAGCGTTTAACTCAAAAAGGAATGGTATTATCAGGAGTTAGTCCAGATGGTAAATTAGTTGAAATCGTGGAAATTCCTGAACATCCATGGTTTGTAGCTGGTCAATTCCACCCAGAATTTAAATCACGTCCGGAAAAAGCACACCCATTATTCGCTGGATTCATTAAAGCAAGTTTAGAAAATAACAGATAAGAACTTTTATTATAAATTATGAAATTATTAGATTTAATAACTGACTTTGAAGAAAATCGTAATGAACTTTTAGCTGAATCAATGTCAAAGTATATGCAGGACAAGTTTAGATTTTTAGGTGTACGTGGTGCAAGCAGAACGGAAATCTATAAAAAATATTTTCCAGAGGTGAGAAAATCTAAGGCAATAGACTGGGATTTTATTGAAAATTGTTGGAATAAAGAAGAGAGAGAATTTCAATATGTAGTTGTTTATTATTTAAAGGCAATGCAGAAATTCTTAAAAAGAGAAGATATTTCAAGATTAAAATATCTAATCGTGACAAAATCATGGTGGGATACTGTTGATTTGCTTGCTAAAGTTGTAGGAAGTTTAGTTATTCGTATTGAAGGTTATGATCAAATTATGCTAGAGTGGAGTAAGGACAGTAATATTTGGTTGAAACGAGTAGCTATTTTGTACCAACTGTCTCTTAAAGACAAAGTAGATGAAATAATTTTAGATAAAATTTTAGTAAACAACCTTGGTGATAATGAATTCTTCATTAATAAAGCTGTTGGTTGGGCACTTAGAGATTATTCTAAATTTAATCCAGAGTGGGTCAGAGAATTTATTAAAAAGAATAAGGATAATATGGCTAATCTTAGCATAAGAGAAGCTAGCAAGTACATATAGAGAGGAGCGATTTTTAATCGCTCCCTTCTTTTTTTAAGGTTACAAATTAAAGAATAACTATATTTAGTGAAGTCGATAGTAAATTTGTTCTGTTTATCATATATAACGAATTAAGTTATTGTGATTATCAGAAAGAATTGAATGATTTCACTTTTTTCATTAAAAATAAAATGTTATACTATTAATAAAAGATAAATAGTATTAATTCTATTATTTAACATAATAATTTATTGATATAGTGTTTGAAATTGGAGAAAATAATTTAGAGGTTGGAGAAAAATGAAAAGAATAGTTATAAGCCTATTTTTAATAGTTCTTTCTGTTTTATTATTTGCAGTACTTCCTTTCGTTTTGAAGAATAAACAAGAAGAGTATATAGACTTTTCTGAAGTAACAGAAACAGTTGATAATAGCGCGAAGGATGATGAAACTTTAAGAATTGGATTGATTTCCGTAACTGGTGATAATAAGAGTTATATTTTGGAAAAAGAATTAGCTAATTATATCGGAGAGAAATTGAATAAAAAAGTAAAATTAATACAGAAAAAAAGTTATAGAGATATAAATGTATTATTAAAGAATAACAAGATAGATGTAGCATTCTTATCTACGGGAGCATATTCGTTATATGAAGATAAGGAGTCTTTAGAACTTTTAGCAAGACCAAATAGGGGGAAAACATACTATCATCCCATAGTTATAACAAAAAAAGATTCCAATATAAATAGTATTGAAGATTTGAAAGGTCAGAGCTTTGCATTTGTAGATACTTACAGTTATTCTGGGTATTTAGCAATGAATGATTATTTAAAGAAAAACGGGTTATCAGCAAATAAGTTTTTCAGTAATAGTTATTTTACTCACAGTCATGAAGAATCAATAAATCAAGTAACTAATGGAACTGTAAAAGCTGCTATCGTAGATGACTGGGCATTACAGTATATTTATAATAATTTTCCAGATACTGCACATAATATAAAAATAATAAAAACATTTCCGGAGGTTGCAACTGGACCGGTAGTAACTCATAAAAACTATGAAGAAAAAGATAAGCTTAAACAGATTTTGCTATCTATTGATAAGGATAGTGCAATAAAAAGCACGTTATCACAGCTTCAAATTGAAAAATATGAAGAAACAAAAGCTAGTGATTATCCTAATTTAATAAGTGAGGATTAATATATGGCAAAATTAAAGATAAAAAATAAGATAATTATATTCTTTATAGTAATTTATACTATATATTTAAGTGTTATTTTGGCTTTTACTTATGTTAGTAATAAAGATATACTCGAGAGTGCTTTAAAAGATAGAATAACTCAGACTTACTATCAACTTTCAGGAAATATTTCTGAAAATATAAAAACAGAAAATACTTATGAAATTCATCAAAAAATTCATAGTGCAGCATTGAATAATGAGGTTGCATACATTATTGTATTTGATAATGAAAAAAATATCTTAGGAAAAACATTGAAAGAGATTCCTCAGAAAATTGCAACATTTAGTGATGAACAGTTAAACAATTTTAAGAAATATGACAGTTCAAGAGGGGAAATATTAGAGTATGTATCTCCCATAGATGATGTTAATATTGGTTATATTAGAGTTGGATTCTACACTAAAAATATTTATTTGAAGACGTATAGTCAGTTTTTAAGAATACTCATTCTGAATATGTCAGTATTTGTTATGTTATTAGTTATAGCATACTACGTTTCAAAATTAATAGAACGTCCAGTACAAGATTTAACTTTAGTAACCGATGAGATAATTCGCGAAGGCGATTATAGGACAAAAATAGAAAAAGAGAATTATAGTCGTGATTTTCATGTTCTTGTCAGTTCTATAAATGAAATGGTGGAGACTAATAAAAAGAATAAGAAATTAAATAACTATTTATTAAATAAAATATTTAGAATTCAAGAAGAAGAGAAAAAGATGCTTTCAAGAGAACTTCATGATGAAGTTAGTCAATCTTTAGCAAGCCTTCTGTTTTTAATAAGTAATTTAGTAGATAAAGAAAGTGACCAAAAGAAAAAAGAGCGCTTATTATTAATTCAGTCTGAAATAGAAAATAGTTTAAGTAATATTAGAAATATAGCTGTTAATTTGCGACCACCTAGTGCTGAACTTAGCTTAGGGGAAGTAATTAGTAAATATATTGAAGATTATAAGAATCTGTATGGTATAGATGTTGATTTTTACACAAACTATGAAGGTGGGAAAAATAATAATTTTGATATTACACTTTATCGTATTATTCAAGAATCATTATCGAATATAAAACGCCATTCAGGTGCTACAGAAGTCCAAATTAAATTATATGAAAATACAGATTATATAATTTTAACTATTGCGGATAATGGAATAGGATTGACCAAAGAACGAGTTGAACTAGCGAAAAAACAAGGAAGATTAGGAATTTATGGTATACAAGAGAGAATTTTTGATTTTTCTGGAGAATTTAAATTATTGAAGAATGATAAGTACTCTACTATACTGATGTGTAAATTTAAAACAGAAATGTTAAAAGAGGAGAAAATTGATGAAAATATTATTAATTGATGATCATAAATTGATAAAGATAGGTATCAAGGTTCTATTAGAAGATAACAAAGAAGTCAATGTTATAGACGATTGCTCAAGCAAAAAAGAGTTTTTAGAAAAGATAACTAATGATTCTTATGACTTATTTATATGTGATATATCATTACCTGATGGAACTGGTTATGATATACTTGAAGTTATTAAAGAGAAAAAAATAAATACAAAAGTAATTATTTTAAGTATGCACGAAGATAAATCTTACATGAAGAAAGCATTTAAATTAGGTGCTTCGGGTTATGTAACCAAGAGCACAGCTCATGAAGAAATACTCCATGCTATAGATAAAGTTATGTTTAAAAATGATATATACCTAAATGAAAAATATGCTACGATTTTCTATGAATTATTTAAAGAGGATAAGGAAATAGAACTTAGTGAAAGAGAAAAAGAGGTAGGAAGGTATATTGTTGAGGGATACACACTTACTGATATTGGAGAAAAGTTATTCTTAAGCGTAAAAACAGTTGATACATATAAAAAACGTTTGATGGAAAAAACTAATACGAAGAAAAGAAGTGAACTAGTAGAATATTTGAAGTCGAATTTAATATTATAGTAATAAATATAAAGGAAAATACGGGTGATTATAGAAATCATCCGTATTTTCCTTTATAAAAAAACACCTCTATCAATTTAAGGAGGATCAATGATCTTAGTTGATAGAGATGTTTTTTTTCATTAGTTTTCTAATTGTTTAGATGTTTTCTTGAATAATGTTAATGCGATGAATACGAATGCTAATACACAAGAAACGATTAATGCGTAGAAACCTCCGTTCCATCCGAACACGTCAACAAGTTTACCCATTACATAACCAGCACTTGCTGATCCAAGTAGGTAACCGAATAGTCCAGTAAGACCAGTAGCTGTACCTGTAGCAACACGTGGAACTAAGTCCGCTGCTTGAAGACCGATCATCATAACAGGTCCGTAGATTAAGAATCCGATAGCTACTAGACAGATGTTATCGATAAGTGGGTTACCTGGAGGGTTTTTCCAGTAAATAAATACTGCAACAAGTACTCCAGTTAAGAATAATAACATTGGAGGAGCACGGTGTCCTTTGAACACTTTGTCACTTAAGTAACCACTAGCTAACATACCGAAGATACCAGCATATTCATATAAGAAGTAAGCCCAGCTTTGTTTGTCAACAGAGAAGTGTTTTACTTCTTTTAAGTATGTTGGAGCCCAGTCGATAATTCCGTAACGAACGAAGTATACGAATACGTTAGCAACTGCGATAGCCCATAGGAATTTGTTGTTAATAATGTATTTAAAGAAGATATCTTTTGCTGATAATGTGTGAGCAGATTCAACTTTTTCTACAATTTTTTCACCTTTCCATTCATCTACAGGTGGTAAACCTTCAGATTCTGGAGTATCTTTCATTAGGTAGAACATGATAATTGCTAAGATAATAGCAATAGTCGCTGGTAAGTAGAATAATGATTGCCAAGCACCAAAAACAGAAAGTCCTACAAGTGCAAGAGGTCCGATTAAACCACCACCAAGGTTGTGAGAAACGTTCCACCAACTCCACCAAGCACCACGCTCAGAAGCTGAGAACCAGTTAGTCATTGTTTTAGCACCAGGTGGGTATCCCATACCTTGGAACCATCCGTTAAGTGCTGATAAGAAAATCATTAATGTTAATGAAGATAGCACTGCAGGAACAAGACCAAAAATTAAGCTGACAGCAGCAGAAGCAACTAAACCAATAGTAATAAAGTACTTAGGATTACTTCTGTCTGATACGTTACCCATGATGAATTTACTGAAACCATAAGCTAATGATAGAGCAAGTGAAACTTTCCCTAAGTCAGCTTTAGAGTAACCGTATTGGTCGATTAAATAAGGGATAGCAAGTGAGAAGTTTTTTCTAATTAGATAGTACGCTGCGTATCCAATGAATACCCCTGAGAATACTTGCCATCGAAGTCTTTTGTATTCAGCATCTGTACGAGCACTGTCGATTCTCGGTTTAGGCGCTGAAGCTTTTAGAAATGAGAACATTTTAAATTCCTCCTTAACTTCAATTATATATAATATTAAATTAATATAGTTTTTTTATTATAAAACCTTTTATTTAATAAGTTTTTACAGCAATTTAATATTTTTTAAATCGCATATTTATTTAAACTATTTAACTTATAAAATCATTATATAAGACTAGAAAACGTTTGTAAATGCTAATAGAAAAAGTTTTTTTCTTTTAGAAAATACCTTACACTTTTTGTAAGAATAAATCCTACAAAATATAATAATTGACAAATCAACTATTATAAAGCATAATAGTTTTTAAATAATTGACTTATCAATTAATAGAGGAGAAAAATATGGATGTTAAAGACTATGTAAAATTATTACACGATTTGAAAATTTTAGAAATAAAAGTCGCGAATATTTTCGAAAAAAGATTAGAAATAAGTTTAACAAGATTTCAAATTATAAAATATTTATATGAAGTCGAGGTTGCAACCCCTAAGCAACTAGCACAAAGCTTAGAAATAGATGCAGCAGCCATAACAAGACATTTAAAAATACTAGAAGAAGGAGAATATATAACAAAGCGTCGTAATGAGCAAAATAATAGAGAAGTATTTGTAGAACTTACACAATATTCCAAAAATAAAGTGGATCAGTGCGTTAAAGAAACTGATATTAGACAATTTATTGGTCCAGAATTTACCAATGATGATTTTGAACAGTTGGTAAAATTACTTAATAAATTCAATAATAATTTAATTTAAAAAGAGGTATAAAGATGAGTATAATAACAATAATTCTAACAGTTTTAGTAGCATTACTATTTTTCTATATTATGTATTTAGAAACATTTGCTACAGATTCTGATAGTACAAGTAGAGTATTTAATATTGAAAAAGAAGAGTTACAGAGACCTAATTTAAATGTTTTATTCAAAAATCAAGGTGTATATAATGGATTAATTGGGGTTGGCTTACTGTACGGAACATTCTTATCAAAAAACCCTAAAGAAATTGTAGGAATGTTACTAATTTATATTATATTAGTAGCTATTTACGGTGGTTTAACTAGTGATAAAAAAATTATTCTAAAGCAAGGTGGATTACCAATCTTAGCTTTAATTTCATTAATTTTATAGAGAGGGATATTAGCATGAAAAATACAGCAGTAATTATTGGGGCAACTGGAGCAGTAGGTAGAGAAATAGTAAATGAGATATTAAGTGGTGAATATTATAATAGAGTATATATTTTAGGAAGAAGTTCTATCAGTAAATTACCTGATGATAGTAGGTTGGAAAAGATAATCATAGATTTTGACAATATAGATTTTGATATGAATATATTAGAAAATGCAGATGTTTTTGCTAGTCTTGGAACAACGATAAAAACTGCAGGTTCAAAAGAAAATCAAAGAAAGATTGACGTTGACTATACAGTGAATTTCGCTAAGCTTTGTGAAGGGAAAGTAAGGAGTTTTAATGTTGTTTCTGCTATAGGTGCTAATAGCAAGTCGAAAAACTTTTATAATTCACTAAAAGGTGAACTAGAGGATAAACTAAAAGAGATGAATCTTAGAACGCTTAGAATTTTCCAACCATCACTTCTTATTAGTAAACGCGAAGATAAGAGGTTTTTAGAAGAAATATTTATGAAGGTAGCGCCGATTTTTCAATTTGTATTAAAAGGGAAGATTAAAAAATATAGTCCAATAGAGGCTAGTTTATTAGGAAAAGTAATAGTTCGCTTTGTAACTGAAAATAAAGGAAAAGGAACATATACTTATAATGATTTTTAATAGAAATTAAACTAAATTATCTAGGAATAATTGATAGTAATTATCATTTATTTCTAGATTTTGTTTTTTATTTATTGTAGAATATAAATATGACATATATTAAGGAGTGACATTATGAAGAAGGAAATGGGACACAAATTTTTAAAAAATTTAGGTAAAACTAGATTGAGACCTGGAGGAATCAAAGGTACAAATTTTTTGTTTGCTCATATAGAATTTAAAAAAGGTGACAGGATTCTAGAAGTTGCTTGTAATAGGGGTGTAAATCTTCTTGCTTTAGCTAAACAATATCTAAAAACTACTTTTATAGGAATAGATGTGGATAAAGTAGCAATATTAGAAGCACAACTTGAGGCGATGAAAAATAATCTTAGTAATATTGAATTTATTAGAGCTGATGCCTTCCATTTAGAATTTCCGGAAAATAGTTTTGATTATATTATTAATGAAGCGATGTTAACTATGTTTAGTAATAAAAGTAAGACTAAGGCGCTAAGTGAGTATTATAGGGTATTGAAACCAGGTGGATTACTATTAACTCATGATATCTTATTGCTGAACAATTACGAGAAAACAAAAAAACAATTATCTGATGCGATTAATGTAAATGTATCACCATTATCTAAAGAGGACTGGTTATCGTTATTTGAAGAAGCAGAATTTAAAACGGTTAATTATATGCATGATAAACTGACACTACTTACAGTATCGGGACTATTGGCAGATGAAGGGGTAATAAATTCACTAAGAATAATTAAGAACGGTTTTAAAAAAGATAATAGAAAGCAATTTATTAAAATGGGAACAACTTTTAAAAAATTAGAAAAAGATATGAATTTTATTTGTTTTGTTAATAAAAAAGTTTTATAATAAGAGTATGAAAACGTTTATATAAGGAATAGATATAGAGATAAAATTATAATAAAGGAGAATTAGTATGAGTGTAGGAATAATTTTTGAAGAAGCGGGATTGTTAAAAAAACATGACAGATTTAAATTAGTAAAAAAAGTAGGGAAACAAGGTGAACTAATAGCGAAACATAACCATCCAGAAGCCTTGGTAGTATTTACTTGTGTTAAAGGAGAGGTTAAGGTGTACTTAAATGATGATGAAGTACATATTGTTAAACCAGGGAAAGTTCTTCATTTTGATGGAGATAATTATATTAATGCTGAATTTTTACAAGATGGAGAAGTATTTGTAACTTTAATTCATAAATAATTCCTAAAATTACCATGAGATATTTGGCACATAGAATTGTATAAAATTATAGTCTTCCAATTGTTTTTATAGCGATCTAAATTATTATTTTAAGGGAGGATATATTATGTTAAATCAAGTAATATTAATAGGAAGACTAGTTAAAAAGCCTGAACTAAAAGAAAGTGATAAGAAAGTAAACTATATTAAAGCAACATTAGCTGTTCAATCTGATTTTAAAAATAAGGATGGAAATTATGATACAGAATTTTTCGAGTTTACTACTTTTGGTAAAACTGCAGAAAATACCGCTAAATATTGCGAAAAGGGAAGTTTACTTAATATAGTAGGAAGTTTGAATAACAATGTTTATACTGACAAAAATGGAGTAAAACACTATCAAATGTCTGTAATTGCTAATAAAGTTTCTTTTTTAAGCAAAGGAACGAAAAAAGAAGAAAAAGAGTCAGAAGACGTATTTGTCTTGGGTCAATAAAATTAAATACTAATTTAGATTGCATAAATCTCTAACATAGGTTAAACTGTGTTAGAGGTTTATTTTTTTGTTGTATTCTTTATTTTTTTGTTGTATTCTTTATTTTTTTTTCGTATAATAATGTATAAAAAAAATAAAATTTATTAATAGAAAGGAAGCGGCTTTATGGAAGAAATCAAAGCAAAATATTTTAAAGATGATAAATTGATGACAATTCCAAAAAAAGAAAAGAATAAGATCCCTGTTCTTCAGTTAGTTTTAGAGATGTTAAAGGAAAAATCATTAGAGTTTACCGAGAAAGAATTAAATGAAGCAATTAAGGAGATTTATCCGGATTATTCACTAATTAGAAGATATCTTGTTGATTATAAGTTCTTAGAAAGAGATAATTATGGGAAAATGTATAAGATAGTAGGGGAAAAAGATGAATAATACAAAATTTTATTATTTGTATAGTATTTTATCTACAACAGCACTATCATTCTTTAATCCGATTTTGTATATTTATCTGTTGTCAAAAGATTTCTCTTTTACTGAAGTTGGGTTATATTTATCGATTTTTTGGTTGGTTTCATTTATGACTGAGCTCCCATGTGGAGCAATCACCGATAATATCGGAGCAAAAAATAGTATTCTTCTAAGTGTGATTTTTAGGGTTGTTGGATTAATATTGTTGCTTAGCAATAGTTTAATATTGTTATACATATCTGCAATATTATCTGCCATTGCAGAATCATTTCAATCTGGAACTTTAACAAGTTGGTTGGTCAATGTAAACAATAAAAATAATGAAGAAATAGATATAGATAAAGTTCTTTCTAGAAGTTCACTATATTCACTATTTTTCTCAGCGGTAATAGGATTTATTAGTGCTAAGTACGTGTATGTATACTATAAAAGTTTGTCGATAATATTGAGTATGTCAATTTTTATTATTTCGTTTTTATTTACATATTTATTTATGCAAAAATTAGAACAGACACAAAAAATATCTATTGAGAATTTAAAAGGTTCAATAGTTACGGTGAAAAATTCGTTAAAAGAAACACTTTATGTAAAAAGTAGCGTATTTCTTATGATACTGTTTGTTATTCCTTCTATTTTAGATCTTGGACCATCAAATCAGTGGCAAGCTGTATTTGAAAAATTAGATGCTGATATTATCGGTTATGTTTGGGTAGGAATCTCAGTTAGTGGAATGTTAGGAAGTGTCATATACGAAAAATTATCAAATAAATTATCAAAGTTACGTATTTTATATTTCTTTGTAATTGTAAATCTTGGAATGCTATTAATGTTTATTTTTATTCAAAATGTATATGCTAAGTTTATACTATTCATGCTATTTATTGTATTTTTCACTTTAATGAGCATACAGGTTAATGTATTTATGCATAAATATTTAGTAAAAAGTGATGAAAATAGGACTACTACAGTTTCTATATTTTATACTTTTGAATCTATCATTGTAGCAGTATTATTATCTGTAAATGGAGTACTAACTGATAAGGTCGGAATAGAAAATACTTGGTTAGTCTTTATAGGAATGGTAGGGCTAGTTATTATATCATTTATGTTTGCAAAACTAAAAAAAAGTAGAATTAAATAGTTTAATTATTGATTCTAAAAATCTTCGATATAGGAAAATCTATATTGAAGATTTTTTTTAGTAAAGGTGAACAATTGATATTGCTTATTAATTAGATTAATAGTAAAATAATTAGTATAAACTTATATACAAGGAGTTCATATTGTGAAAAAATACAAATTATCAATATTATTAGCAAGTGCAGTATTAGGAGGAGCAGGTGCGACTTACTTATCTGCAGAAGTAAATGAAGTTTCTGCGGCAGAAGTAAAGACAGAAGTAGTTGCTCCAGCTACAACAGATAAAAATGAAGTTACACCGGCAGCAGCAACTGCGCCAGCACCTCAAGCAACTGCTCCAAAAGAAGTTAAAAACATTGGAGAGATACAAGGTGAAAGTCATCAGAGTCCTTTAGCTGGAAAAGAAGTAGTTATTAACAATGTTGTTGTTACAAAAACTGATAAAACAGGTTTCTATGTTCAAGACAAGGTTTCTGATGATAATCCAAGAACATCTGATGCGGTTTATGTTGCCTCAACAGATCCAAAGAATAAAGTAGAATCAGGTGACTTATTAAAAGTTCGAGGTACTGTTAAAGAAGGATATATGGAAGAATACTCTGTAAAACAAGGTCAAACTTTTAAAAAGCCTGCAGGTAGCTTAACAGTTACTCAAATCATTAACGCTACTATAACAAAACTAGGGAAAGCAGAATTACCAAAAGCATTAAATATTTCTGAGAAAATGCCAAAAGATGTAGTGGATAATACACCAACTAAATATAATCCAGAAACTGAAGCACTAGACTACTGGGAAAGTCTAGAGGGGATGCTAGTAGAAGTGACTAAACCAAAAGTTACAGGTCCACAATATAAAGGTGATATTTATGTCTTACCAGGAGACTACAAAGGTCAAAAACTTAACAACATCGGTGGGGTTAATCTTCGTCCAGGTGTTCAAAATACAGAAGTGTTACCAGTAACTGTAGGAAATAAATTTGTAGTAAAAGCAAAAGATTACTTTAATGACAATATTACAGGAGTAGTTACTTATAGAAATAAAACATACAAAATTGATCCAAATACTGTACCAAAACTACAAGATGGTGGATTAAAACGTGAAGTTTCAAAAATTTATCCTTCAGAAGATAAATTAACTATAGCTTCATACAACATTGAAAACTTCTCAGCTAATAATAGTGGTCACGATGAAACACCAGAGGAAAAAGTTGATAAGATTGCTAATTCATTTATTAAGGAAGTTCACAGTCCTGATATTATTACTTTAATCGAAGTTCAAGATAACAATGGTGGAGTTAATGATGGAACTGTTGATGGAGTTAAGAGTGGGGAGAAATTAGCTCAAAGAATTAAGAGTCTTGGTGGACCAGATTATAAATATACTGAAATAGCTCCAGTTGATGGAAAAGATGGTGGGAAACCAGGTGCTAACATTAGGGTAGCTTACTTATACAATCCTAAGAGAGTAACTCTAATTGGTAAAGAAAAAGGTGGAAGTGAAGAAGCAGCACGTTTTGTAAATGGACACCTTGAGAAAAATCCAGCTAGAGTTGATCCAACAAGTGTTCACTTTGAAAAAGTAAGAAAATCATTAGCTGCTGAATTTGAATTTAAAGGTGAGAGAATAGTAGTAATCGCAAACCACTTAAAATCAAAATTAGGAGACGATGCAATCTATGGTTCTAACCAACCATCAGTAGAAAATACAAAAGCAAAACGTATTGAAGAAGCCAAAATTCTTAATGCCTTCATTAAAGAAGGATTACGTCAAAATCCTAACTTAAAATTTGTTCTTACTGGAGACTTCAATGATTTTGAATTCTCAGATAGTGTAAAAACAATTGTAGGAAATGAACTTGTTAACTTAATGGCTGAACATGAACAAGGGGACAGATATTCATACTTCTATCGTGGAAGTAACCAAAGTTTAGACAATATTTTAATTTCTAAAAATATCAAGGATAAAGTAGTATTCTCTCCTGTACATATTAACGCTTCGTTTATGGAAGAGCATGGACGCGCTTCTGACCATGATCCTGTAGTTGTTCAAATCGACTTTAGTAAACCAACAGCTCCAGTATCACCAGAGGTAAAACCAGAACCAGGTATTACTCCAAACAAAGAGGATAAAAAAGATAACTCTACATCTCAAAATTTAGGAGTAGTTGCAACAGAAACTGGAAGTGTAGCTAACGGAGACACTCCTAAATCAAATGTAAAAGTAGCTACACCAGCTAAAAGTGTACTTCCAAAAACAGGATTAGATACTTCTAGCTCATTAGTATTTGCTGGAATCAGTGCGATGATGGCATTCTTCTTAGGAAGAAAAAAACGTAACTAATTATTATTGAATAATTTGTAGAGAGATGACTCAAGAAATTTGATTAAAATAAATCATTATTCTTGGGTCATTTTTATTTTTTTATGAAAAATAAGTTAAAGTAAGTATAATCATTAGAGAAAAAAGTAGAAATATGATAAAATTTTATAGTTAAGCAAAATAATGATTGAGGGGTATTAATCATGAAAACAGTGTTATTTATTGATAATCTTGAAGTGTTTGCTAATCACGGATTATTTGAAGAAGAGAATAAATTAGGTCAGAAGTTTATTTTTGACATAGAATGTGAGCTTAATTATAAGAAAGCTATGTTCAGTGATGAAATGACAGATAGTATTAGTTATGCAGATATTGCAGAAGTTGTTGTGAAAACTGCTACGACTAATACATTCAATTTGCTTGAGAGATTAGCTGGAGAAATTTTAAAAAATATTTTCACTGAATTTTCTCAAATAGAAAATATTAAATTAAAAATCAATAAACCAGGAGCACCGATAAAATATCATTTTGAAAAATGTGGTGTAGAAGTAAAAGTATCACGTGAGGAGTTTTATAACTTATAATGATTATACTAGCGTTAGGAACTAATATAGAGCCAAGAGAACAGTATTTAAAAGATGCTTTAACAAGAATAGAAGAAAATAATCTTAAAATTATTTTGAAAAGTAGTGTCTACGAAACACCTGCATGGGGTGGGGTAGCAGATCAAAACTTTTTAAATATGTGTATAGAAGTAGAAACTGAACTAGAAGCATATGAACTGTTAGATACGATTCAAAAAATAGAACTTGAATTGGGTCGAGTTCGTAAGGAACACTGGGGTAATAGGACAATTGACATCGATATAATCACATTTAATGATTTAATTTTTAATGATGAGAGATTAATTGTTCCACACAAATATATTCATGATAGAAACTTTGTTTTAGCTCCTTTAGTAGAAATGTATGGTAGTATATATATTGCCGGAAAAAACATAAAAGAATCATTAGAGAAAATAACAGAACCAATAAGTGTATATAAAGAAAAATTGTAAAAAGAAAGGATAAAGAATGTTTAAAATTAGAGAAGTAGAAATTCCAAATAGAGTTGTTTTAGCACCTATGGCAGGTGTATGTAATGCTGCATTCCGTTTAACAGCGAAAGAATTCGGTGCAGGATTAGTTTGTGCTGAGATGGTAAGTGATAAAGCTATTTTATTTAATAATAAAAAAACGATGAATATGCTATATATCGATCCGAGAGAACGTCCACTAAGTTTACAAATCTTTGGTGGGGAGATTGAAACATTAGTAGAAGCGGCGAAGTATGTTGATAAAAACACTGAAGCGGATATTATTGATTTAAATATGGGATGTCCAGTACCGAAAATTACTAAAGTTGATGCTGGTAGTAAATTACTTCTTGATCCAGATAAGGTATATGAAGTAATTGCAAGATTAGTAGATTCTGTTTCTAAGCCAGTAACTGTAAAAATGCGTATGGGATGGGATGATGAGCATATTTACATAATGGATAATGCTAGAAATGCAGAGCGTGCAGGTGCAAGTGCTATTGCTATCCACGGTAGAACAAAAGTTCAAATGTACAGTGGTAAAGCTAACTGGGATGTTATTCGTGATGTGAAAAAAGAACTGAAGATTCCAGTAATCGGTAATGGAGATGTAACTACACCAGAACTTGCGAAAAAGATGTTAGATGATACTAATTGTGATGCGGTAATGATAGGACGTGCAGCTTTAGGAAATCCTTGGATGTTATATCGTACTGTTAAATATCTAGAAACTGGTGAATTAACAGAAGAGCCAAGTCCAAGAGAAAAAATTGACGTTTGTCTACTTCACTTAAGAAGACTTATGGAAATTAAACCTGAAAGAGTAGCCGTACATGAAATGAGAAAACATGCTGCATACTACATGAAGGGTATTAAAGGTGGAGCAAAAGTTAAAAAAGAATTAAATACTTTAAACTCATATGCAGAGATGGAAAATCTATTTGGAGAATTCCTAGATTATCTTGAGTCTGGTATTGTAGCTCCTAAAAAAGAAATAATCATTTAATGTATTGAATTATTATTTTTAATTAAATAAAAAAATTCTGAAAAGAGGTTATACAAATGTTAGTATAACCTCTTTTTAAAGTTAAGAAATAAATATTAAAAATATTTAAATAATTTCTAAAGTCATATAAATACTGAAAATTAGAGATTTCTAAAGTGTTTTTTAAACTAGGCGGTCTATAGGACTTAAAAATATCTAAATGGTAAATGAAGATTAGGGAGTGGTAAACTATAAAAAGTATCTAGAAAATAATAATTTAATGTGTTATAATTAAGAAAAAAGAAAACGTTTTAAAAGGTGAGGTAGTTATATATGACTAGAAAGGCAAAAATTATAGCAACTTTGGGAAATAGTACAGAGGGAATATTAGAGGAGATTGTTGCTAAAGGGGCGGATGCTGTATTAATTGATACATATTATGGAAGTACAGAAGAGTGCATTGATAGAATTAATAAAATAAAAGAATTAAGAGACAAATTAGATAAAAATACTGCAATAATTTATGACTTAGATCATATTTATGCGGAAAGTAAATATAAGTTAATTAAAATAGAAGAAGAAACTGTTCATTTTGCTTGTCAACATGATGTTGATTTTGTTGCATGTCCATTTGTTAGTAATCTTGATGAAATCCGAAAAGTAAAAGACATATTGCAAGTTCAAGGGAAAAAGGATATTGGATTAATTGTAAAAATTGACTGTAAAGAAGCATATGATAATATTGATGAAATTATTCAATTTGCAGATTCTATTATGATAAATAGGGATGAACTTGGTATGGAATTACCATATCAAAACTTACCAAGTATTCAAAAAGAAATTATTAGAAAAGCTAATGATGCAACTGTAGAAGTAATCTTAACAACTCAAATGTTACACTCTATGATTTATAACCCTAGACCTACACGTGCAGAAGTTTCGGATGTAGCGAATGCAGTTATTGATGGAGTAGATGCAATAATGTTGATAGAAGAAACAGCAACTGGAAGCTATCCAAAAGAGGCATTACAAACTGTCGATAAAATTATTAGTTATGTAGAAACTCAAGATAGAGTATTTGAAGATGACGATGATGAGTATAAAAATCACAAGATGGATATTGCCCATGCAGTTTCGCTATCTACTAAATATTTACTTGATTCTTTAGATGTAAATAATATTGTAACTTATACAAAATCTGGTAGTACAGCTAAGTTTATCGCAAGGTATAAACCAAAAGTTCAAATTTTAGCAGTAGTTCCATCAAAACAAAAAGCTCGAAAATTAGCATTAACACGTGGTGTTACTACATTTATTGAAGAAAGAACACTACCTATGGAGGAAATGTTAAGTTTAGCACCAAAATTTGCTAAGGAATCAGGTTTAGCAAAAGAGGGAGATTATATCTTAATTACAGCTGGACAACCAGATCTTGGAAAAGATAATGTACCACCAACTGATTTCGTAAATATAAGACAAGTTTAAAAATGTATATTTTCATAATGTTAAGAGATTGAACTATGTAAAAGTTCGATCTCTTTTTATGTATATCAAGAAAAACTCAGGTATTCGTTATAAATTTTAGTGTATAAGAGAGGATTATTTTTGAAGAAATTTTAAAAAAATTATGATATAATCTAATGTGGAGTTTAGATATGTAAACACAAATTTTTAGAAAGGAATATTTTTTATGAATAATAATAAATCTTTACTAAGTAAAATTGTAAAGTATGTCTTGATGCTTTTATTTGTAGTTGGTGGAGTGTTTGGAATATATTCTTACATGAATAAGAATTCCGTTGAACCACAGGTTCGAGTTGAGCAAAAAGTAGACTCTACACAATCTAAGGAAGAACCTAAGAAAAATGATGAATATGTAGTAGATCAAGCTGAGAAAGATTATTTAGCTAATAAGTTTAAAGACTTAAAAACAACAAATAATGAGGTTATCGGTTATATGTATGTTCCTGGTGATGGTAAGGATTCGCTTAAAGAACCAATTTTACAAACAACTAATAACTCTAAGTATTTAGAGTATGGAATTGATAATAAACCAGCTCCATTTATCGGTGCAGTTTTTATGGATTTTGAAAACAAACCAGGTTTAGATCAAAGCGATGTGAAATGGGTATTTGGACATGCTCGTGCGGGAATTGAGGAGAAGAAAATAACATTGGATACGAGAGTATTCAACAATATGAACTGGTTTGCTAAAAAAGATTATTTTGACAGTCATAGAGTTGTAGTTATGGAAACTCCGGAAAGAAAATACTATTATGAAGTAACAGGGGTTAAAGTGGTTCATGAAGATACTAATCTGTATCAGATACCGACAACTGCTGATAAGAAAGATGAATTTATAAGTTTATTTAAAAACGGGGCAAGAAACTGGTTAGAGAATACGAAAATATCTGGTGAGGATAATATGACAGTATTTGCTACTTGTCGTTTAGATGATGTATCACTAAGAACATTAGTATTAGCTAGACAGGTTCCAGATAAAGAATTAAAAGAATTCTTAGAAAAAAATAAAGAATTATTAAATAGTTAATAATAAGAGGCACAACGTAAAAATTATACGTTATGCCTCTTTTGGTTTATATTATTTTTTGTTTCTTAAAATTGCGTAACTAACTAATGTAGAAGTTAACATTAGTGTAGTAGTTATGAAAAATGGTGTTGTATATTTTTCTAAGTATAGAGCTTCAGGTATTTTTGTAAGTACTACTGGAGTAAGAATTACACCAATATTACCACCTACTAAAATTATACTTGTTGCAAAGTTTATAAATTTGTTTTCCAATTTCTTAGAAATATAAAAGAAGTTAAATGACATTGTTCCAACAAAGCTGATTCCTATAAAAATAGCTGCGATATAAAATATAACAATATTATTTGTTAAGGCAAACAACCCACTCCCGATTGTCATGAAACTTAACATAATTGGTAAAGTTAGATTTTTAAATCTCTTAACAAGGATACCGAAGATAACTCCTGAAAGAATACCACTTAAAGCAAGAATCGTTAATAAATTTCTAGATACATCTGGTTGGTAGTGATATTTTTCTGCTAGTAGGGTAGGGATTTTAATAGTTGCTCCCATGTAAGAAATTCCTACTAAAAATGTTAGAAGAGTTAGAACTATAGTTTCCTTATGGAATTTAATGCTAACTTTTTTATTATTCACATTTTCTGCATTAGGCACGAATAATAGAAAAATTATAAATATAGGAAGTGCTAGAGCATAAACTAAAAATGTATATTGAATACCGTAAATTAGTAGATATCCAGAAATAAATGTAGTTAATGCTTTACCTATATTTAAGAATGCCGTTCTGAGTCCAATCATAGTACCACGGTGTTCTTCATCAAAGAAGTCACTTATCATACTAATAGAAAGGGAATTAAATAAACCAATACCAGCTCCAAGGAAAAGTCTACTAATTAAAACAACTTTAAAATTAGTTGTAAAAGCTGGTACAATACCAAAGATAAATATTAGTAGTAGCCCAAGAAGAACTGTATTTTTTTTACCAATAAACTTAATAACTCCATTGCTAAGAAGAACGAAGATTGTTATCATCATAGCTGGAATTGTAGCTAAACTCTCAACAGAAGCCAGACCTATATTAGGATTACTTTCATGATAAAATTTATATAGGTTTGGAATTACTGGAGAGATAGCAAGGTGTGACATTAATAATATAGAAATACTAAGTAATGAAAACTTAGCGAATGAATTTAATTTCATTTTATTTCTCCTTTTTTCTTAGATATTTAAACCTAACTTGAAAAAAGTTAGGAAAAAACTAAGTTTTATGAAAACCATACTATACCAGTATAAAAAAAATATTAGACAAGGTCAAGTGATGAGGGGATAGTATAAGTAAAGTAAGAAAACTACTAATCAAGGCTTGTTAATAATATGATAATAAGATAAAATAGAGATAACAATAATTATGGAAAGGTTTTGAGAAAATGGCAAAAGCAGAAATTAAAAGAATAGTAATGGATATGGTAGATGAAAACTGCTATGTAGTATATAAAGATGGACGTGGAGTTATTGTAGATCCAGGTGAAGGTTTTGATAGAATACAAAAAGCTGTAGATGAATTAAATGTAAAGATCGAAGCTATATTATTAACGCATGCTCACTTTGATCATATTATGTCATTAGATGAATGTAGAAAACACTACGGAGTGCCGGTATATATTTCAGGATATGAACGTGATTGGTTACAAAATCCAGATTTTAATGGTTCAACATTATTCCGTTTGAGAAGACCACCTATGACTGAGCCAGCAGAATTCGAGTTTGAAGAAAATAAAAAATACGAGATTGCCGGTTTAAGTTTCACTGTATTACCAACACCAGGGCATTCTCCAGGTGGAGTATCATTTGATTTTGGTAAGTTTATTGTAGTGGGAGATGCACTATTTAGAAGCGGTTTTGGTCGTTATGATTTATATGGATCAGATTATGATGCACTAAAAAATTCATTAGGTAATGTATTATTTAAGCTTGATGGAGCCAAAATAGTTTATCCAGGTCATGGGGATGAAACTACAATTGAAAGAGAAAGAAATCTAAATCTTATCGGTTTCTAATTTTAAAAGTTATAATATTAATTTTTAAAAGTAGGGAGGAATTTTATGAGAAAATATATAGGAAGATTGTATGTTGATTATTTTTTCTTTAATATTTGGGCAATAAGCATAACATTTGTCGTGCTGGCTTCTGTGATTTTTAAGTTTACTGGTTTTGAAGAAGTGTTCGGTGTTGATACTTATATAATTCTATGGGTAATATTAGGATTAGTTTTTCTAAATCATGTTATAGTTGTAATGCTAAGAGATAAATATGAATATAATACATTTTTTGAAATAACAGATGAACATTTTAAATTAGCTTCAACATCAATATATACATTTTTTAAATTGGAGAAAATAGCACCACTTAGAAATATATTAGATTACACAATTAAACAAAATATATTGTCGGAAAAATTCAACATTTACAAGGTTAGTATAAACACTGGTTCGGAAAAATTAAGTTTTTATGTTTCTAAAAAAGATGTAGAGAAACTAGAAAATTTATTACTAACGATACTAGAGAATAATCTTAACTATAGGAGGTATAGAGATGAATAATATTAAAAAGAGTCGAGTACACCCTATGGTTATTATGGATACAGTAATTACAGGATTTAGATTGTTTGGTATCTTTATGGTGTTGGCATTAAAAGAGCAAAACTGGAAATATTATTTACTAGTTTTAGCAGGGTTTCTTCTACTAATAGTAATAGGTATTTTTGATTATTTTGTTAAAAGTTATGAAGTCCGAGATGGGGCATTAATTTATACAAAAGGAATAATAAATAAAGAAGTAAAAAATATAAATCTTGAAAATATCCAGTCAATAGATATGAGTTCCAATATAATGTATCAAGCATTTAATCTGCTTTCTGTAGATATTAATCTTGTTGGAGGCAAGATTAGGATAAAACCTTTGAAGAAGGAAATCGCATTAAATTTAATCGATATATTAAGAGATTTAAAACGAGATGAAGATACTTCTGTAGTTCATGAGAATACTGAAGAAGAGATTCAAAGAGAAATACTACGATTATCTGTAAAGGATCTTGCATTTTATGGATTGTTACGAGTTAGGTTCTTTGCTGCTTTAGGGTTAATACTTGCCTTAAATGACAAGATTCGAGATGTATTTAAGATTATTTTTGATAATGAAGCTTATTTTGATGAACTACTTCAAAAAAATGCCGAATCAGTTGCAGGGAATATAACAGCCTTATTTATAATAATTGGAATTTTCATGATTTTAGTAGTGTTAGCATCAATTATTTTTACGATTATAAAATATTATGACTTTATCCTTACGACAAAAGATCATAATTTACTGTGTAAATATGGACTCTTAACGAAAAAATCATTAGTTATTGATATTGATAGAATTCAAAGCGTAAAATTAATATATCCGTTACGTTATAGATTCTTTGGACTAGCGAAATTATCTGTTGAGACTTTGACAAATAATGTATCAGAAGATTTAAGTGAGCAAAAATCTACGATAGATGTCTTACCATTGGTGAAGAAAGATTTTGCACAGGATTTTGTGAAAAATAATCTAGGTATTGATTTAGAACATTATGATAATTTAGAAAGTGAGAAAATACAACGTAAGGCAAGAATGGCGATGTATCGTTGGAGTTTATTTAATTGTAGCCCGCTCCCAATAATAGTATTTGCGATTTTATACTTTGCTAATGTTGACTTGAAGCTTGAGTATAAAATATTAGGTTCAGTTGCTCTTTATCTTGTCTTAGTTTCATATAGTATTTTAGTGAAAAATTATATGTTGAAATACAATGAACTTTCTTATGATAGACATTACTTTAAAAATACATTTATGAGACAATTAACGATAATTACGGAGTTAATTAAGGTGAAAAAAGTAGGAACTATAAATAGTAGAACGAACTATTTTATGAAAAAAAGGGACCTTTCTCATCTATCAATAAATTCTATTGGAGTAAACTCTGATATTAAGTTGAAATATTATGATAAAGGATATAAAGAAAAATTAGAAAGAGATTTTATTATATCGGAGGTAGGTTATGAATAGAATATTTGAAAAAAAATCACGTAATTTACCACAAAGGTCTATACAATATACGAGAATATACTTTGGGATATATGCTCTAGTTCTCTTATCACCAGTTATTGGTAAGAGTGTATATGATTACTTTAAAACTGAAATAAATTATAAATTTCTAGGTCTAGGTATATTAGTGATATTAATAATATATGCTTTAGTGGCTTTAGTCATCCCGCCTTTAGTAATTAGAAATTATTCTTACGAGATAGATGATATGGGGGTGTCTAGAGTCGAAGGAGTATTTTTCAAGAGTAAAAAAACTTTACCATATAATACTATTCAAGATGTTACTATAAATACAGGACCTATCTTAAATAAGTTTAAATTAGCTAATGTACAAGTAACAGGAATATATAGCAAATTATCGATTGATTGTCTTTCAGTAAAAGAAGCGGAGAGGTTGAAAGAAAAAATTCTCCGAGAAAGAAGTAAATACAATATTGAATATTAATTTTACCATATCTTTTCAGGAGTTTTATTTGACAATTATCTGATATTAGTTTAGAATATAAGTATAAAGAGTAAGTAAAAACATAAAAGTAAAACACTAGCACCCGTCACAATGCTAGTGTTTTTATTATGAAGAACATAATAAGGCTTATCGTTGTATATTAGAGTGCTTTTCATCAAGCCATTTACAAATATAATATGAAACTATATTTGTCATAATGTTAAGCACTGTTTGAGTAAGTATTTCCATAAAAGTATTTTATCACCTCCTACTATCGCAGGATTTGATTTGTTATCAACGACAAGTTAATTATATCATAGAAGAAGTCTAACGGGAAAATAATATTAATATCTATTTTGTATGTTAAGTGTGAATAGGAAAAAATTCAAGTCGATAAGACGAGTTTTACCAATTCTAATAGAAGAAGCGGAGAAACTAAAAGAAAAAATTCTCCAAGAAAGAAGCAAATACAATATTGAATATTAATTATTTTATTTTATCGTTTGACAAATTAGAAAAAGTATATTAAAATCTAATATGCTGATAAAAGAAATATAAATACTTATCAAGAGTGAGTGAGGGATAAGGCCCGTTGAACTCCAGCAACCTAATCAATTGATTAAGGTGCTTTCCTTAGCAAAGTTTACTTTGAACGATGAGGTAATAAATAAAGACCTTGTCTATGTGATAAGGTCTTTTATTTATATAATTTAAAAGATATTAAGGATCTAGAGGAGATTTGTATTAATATCAGACAAAAATATTTTAGGAGAAAAAAATGAGCAAAACATATTTATTTACATCAGAATCAGTAACAGAAGGACACCCAGATAAAATTGCTGACCAAGTGTCAGATGCAATTTTAGATGCAATTTTAGAGCAAGATCCATATGGACGTGTAGCTTGTGAAACTTGTGTAAACACAGGATTAGCAGTACTTGTAGGAGAAGTTTCAACAACAGCAAATGTTGACTTCCAGCAAATCGTTCGTGATACAATTAATGAAATTGGATATAACGATCCTAATAAAGGATATTCAGGTGATCATATTTCAGTACTTGTTGGGTTAGATAAACAATCTCCAGACATCGCTCTTGGGGTTGACAATTCATTAGAAACAAAACAACAAAAAGAAGAAAATGAAGTAGGTGCTGGTGACCAAGGTCTTATGTTTGGATTCGCAACTAACGAAACACCAACATATATGCCACTACCAATTTACCTAAGTCAAAAACTTTCAAAACAATTAGCAGAAGTTAGAAAAAATGGAACTCTTACATACTTAGGTCCAGATGGAAAAGTACAAGTAACAATCGAATACGATGTAAACCACAAAGTTAATAGAATTGATACAATCGTAGTTTCTACACAACACGATGCAGATGTTACTCAAGAACAAATCCACGCTGATATTAAAAAATACGTAATTGAGCCATGTTTAGATAAAGATTTATTAGATGAAAATACTAAGTACTTCATCAATCCAACAGGAAGATTCGTAATCGGTGGACCAGTAGGAGATGCTGGACTTACAGGACGTAAAATTATTGTTGATACATACGGTGGATTCTCACGTCACGGTGGTGGAGCATTTAGTGGTAAGGATGCAACAAAAGTAGATAGATCAGGAGCTTATATGGCTAGATATATCGCTAAAAACATCGTTGCTAGTGGAATCTGTGATAAAGCAGAAGTACAATTAGCTTATGCGATTGGAGTAGCTCACCCAGTATCAATCTTTGTTGAAACATTCGGAACTTCAAAAGTTGACGAAGGGGATATCGTTAAAACTATTAAAGAAGAATTCCGTTTAACACCAAATGGAATCATCGAAACTTTAGATTTAAGAAAACCAATCTTCAAGAAAACGGCAGCTTACGGACACTTTGGACGTGAAGATGTAGAATTCACTTGGGAAAGAACTGACAAAGTAGAAGCATTTAAAAAATTATTAAAATAGTAGTACTAAAACGTAGAATAGGTATAGTCTTATTCTACGTTTTATACTTTTATACTAAGATTGAAATATTTACATAGAATATATACTTCTTAGTATATTATTCTGTAAAATTATATTTTTGGCCAGCATTTTAATTGCAAAAATTTTATTAATGTAGTTTAATATAAATAAGGACAAAAAGTGAAAAAAATATGAACAAATTGTGGAGGTAATTATGAACCTGTATGAACAAATAGGAGAAGAAAAGATTGATGAACTAGTTATGCATATGTATGACGATATTATACCAAATGACGATAGAATCAATCTTTTATTTAATGATGGTTTTGATAAAATCAAAATAGAACAAAAACGATTTTTCAGATTATTCTTAGGACAGCCAGGTCATTCGATCTTTGCTACACCTGACTTAAGAAAAAAACATATGAAACTACCTATTTCTATAAAAGAAGCAAAATATTGGTTAGAAGACTTTGAATTAGCTTTAGATAGAATAGATATAGATCCTGCAATTAAAAAATTCTTTAGCCAAAAAATTAATGCTTTAACGATGCAAATGATAAATACAATTTAAAAAAAGTAATCCCTCATTACTGACTTCAGTAGTGAGGGATTTATTTATGCGACAACTTCGTCTTCATCCGATCTAGAGAATATTTCTCTTAGTGTCTCAGGAGAAGCAGTAGAAACAAATTTAATTGTAGATTTTATATTATAAAGGAATGCTTCATCCTTGTGTATTCTATTAGCAGTTAATGCGCCTTGAATACTAGTGAATAACCATTCACTAACAGGATTACAAACATCTTCAGGTAGATTTCTATCGAATAATCCATCAGCAAGAAGTAAGCGCCAATTTTCCAATATATCACTACATTTTTCAGCGATAATTGGTGATAATTCTGCAGTTTCCATAGCTAATAATGTTAGAGAGAAACCACTACGTTTACATGCTTTACCTTTTGATATAAAAAGATCAAAAACAGTTGTTAAATACTCCTCTAAAGTCCCTAATTTCGGAGAAATTGTTTTAAATTCTTTTTTTACATTACTGTTGATTTTATCTAGTGCTTCTAGATAAATCTCATCCTTTCCTTTTGGAAAATAATAATATACGCTTCCTTTAGGGGCTTTAGCTTTTTTAATGATATCCTGAACACTTGTCAGAGAATAGCCCTTAGTTCAAACGTTTTGGACAGTTGTTAAAATAATATTTTCTTTTACTTTATTATTTAACGTCATGTCATTCACTCCCTTGCTTTATTATTATAATTATATTATACAATTTTATGGTGATAAAATCAATATTCTATAACAAAAATTTAAAAGATACTTGAATATACAAATATCAAATTTTCAATAATGGTAACGTATAATAGTTGAATGTAATATAGTTAAGTTTCTTGAAAAATATAATAATATAAAAGATTATACTATAATAATCAGATTAAATTAAATAATATTTTTAATAAAATATACTTTCTGATAGTTTTAGGCTGATTTCTTTGCAATATTTGTATTTAATCGACTTTTATAGTAAAATATAACATGATATTCAATAAGGAGGCGGGTATGTTAAAAAAGAAAATGTTTCAACTTTGTGTTGAATTAACTAATGGAAATATGAGTTCTAAAGCTCTTAAAAAATTAACTAAGTCTAATTTAAGTAGATTAATGATTCAACCTTTTGCTAAGGTATATGATATTAATACAGAAGAAATCTTAGATGAAATTGATGATTTTAAAAATTTAAATGAATTTTTTATCAGAAAACTACGACCTGATGCTCGACCAATTAATCAAGAAGAGGATTCTTTAGTGAGTCCTACTGATGGAGTTATTTCAGAAGTGGGAACTATAAGTGAAGATAGTACATTTATTGTGAAAAATCAAGTGTACAATGTTCAAACATTAGTCGGCGATAGTGAGTTAGCTGATAAATATAAAGATGGTACATATATTATAATATATCTAAGTCCAAAGAATTATCATCGTATTCACTTCCCTATGAATAGTCAGGTAAAGGATGCATATAGTTTAGGTAAATATTCATATCCAGTTAATAATCTTGGATTAGAATTAGGAGATAATATATTAAGCTATAACTACAGACAAGTGTATAGACTTAATGGAAAAATAAATTATACATTGATCCCTGTAGGAGCTCAAAATGTTAATTCTATTATTCCGACGTATGAGAGTATTTATGTGAAAAAAGGAGAAGAGTTAGGGTACTTTGAGTTTGGTTCAACAGTAGTATTACTGTTTGAAAAAGATAATGTAATCTTAGAGGAAAACTTAGAGAATAAAGAAATCAAGATGGGAGAGAAAATAGCTACTATTTTATAAGCTATTGATAAAGGAAAATGGTACTAAAAAGATATTTTTCACCAGATGATTTTATAGAAAAGTATGAGTTTATTGATGTTGAATATATGAATATGCATAACAAGAAAGTTATTATTTCTGATTTAGATAATACTTTAATATCATGGGACAGTAAAAAAGATACAAAAGAATTGAATAAATGGCTAAAGAAGATGAAAAAAGCTGGTTTCGATATTATTGTTGTGTCTAATAATACTGAAGAACGTGTTGAGGAGTTCTGTAAAAAATTAAATCTACAATATGTAGCTGGAGCAAAAAAACCTTTGACAATTGGATTTAAAAGAGCTTTACAAAAATTAAATAGAAAACCTGAAGAAGCAATTATCCTAGGAGATCAAGTTTTAACTGATGTACTAGGTGCGAAAAGTTTCGGAGTTATGAGTGTACTAGTAAAACCTATATCTAAAACTGATGCATTCAAAACTAGAATTAATAGATTTTTTGAAGGGTTAATAATCCAAAATTTAACAAGAAGAAAAAAATTCCCTAAAATGAAAAAAGTAGGGTATAGATTAAAACATAAGAAAGAAAATGGAGGCCATATTGAGTAATAAAGTTTATTGTATAGGTTGTGGTGTTGAGATTCAAAGTGAAGATCAAAATAAACAAGGTTATTTACCAAAGAGTGTTGTTGAAAAAAGTATTGACGGCAATCTTGTTTGTAAAAGATGTTTTAGATTAAAAAACTATAATGAAGTATCTGATGTGCAACTTGGAGCTGAAGACTTCTATCAACTTATCAAAACACTATCAAAAAAAGATGCATTAATTGTAAAAGTAGTAGATATTTTTGACTTTTCTGGAAGTTGGATTGAAGATGTAGTTGATATTGTAGGAAATAATAAAGACATAGTACTTGTAGCTAACAAGTTAGATTTATTACCTAAATCTGTTAAGCAAAATAAAGTAAAACAATGGTTATTTAAGATGCTGAAAGCTAAGGGCATTAAAGTAAAAGATATTCTTTTAATTAGTGCGATAAAAAATCAAGGTGTTGAAGAAGCAGCAAGTCGTATAGATGAATTACGAAATGGTAAGGATGTTTATATAGTAGGAGCAACGAATGTCGGTAAATCTACATTTATTAACAAACTTATCGAACTTACAACTGGGGATAAGAATGTAATTACAACTTCTCACTTCCCGGGGACAACGCTAGGGATGATAGAGATACCATTAGATCGTGCTACTAGTATTTATGATACACCAGGTATTATTCTGGATTATGATATAGCTCATTATCTTGATGCGCAAAGTTTAAAATTAGTAATGCCCAAAAAAGAGATTAAGGCTCGTGTATTCCAGTTAAATGCTGAACAAAGTTTATTCTTTGGTGGTATGGCTCGAATGGATTTTGTAGAAGGTGAGCGTCAAAGTTTCACATTATATGCATCTAATTTAGTAGAAATCCATCGTACAAAATTAAGTAATGCAGATCAATTATTTGAAAAGCACTTAGGAACATTATTAAAACCGCCGTTTGAAGATAATATTTCTATCTTCAACAATCAAGTTAAGAAAAGTTTCACTATTGACAGTAGAAAGATGGATATTGTGATTTCTGGATTAGGATGGATTACTGTTAATAGCGATAGTGGATGTAAGATTGATATTCATGTACCAGAAGAAATCGAAGTATTTGTACGTGAATCGATAATATAGTAAAAGAAAAGAGGATAAGATGTTAAAAGGAAAACAAAAAAGACAATTAAGAGCATTAGCTCATCATTTATCACCAATTTTCCAAGTAGGGAAATCAGGTGTAAATAGTGATATGATTCAAGGAATTAGAGATGCGTTAGAAAAACGTGAATTATTAAAAGTAAGTATTTTACAAAACTGTGAAGAAGATAAAGATGAGGTTGCTCAAATTCTATCTGAACGTACTTCATCTGAATTAGTTCAAGTAATTGGACACACTATTGTATTATACAAACAAAGCTCTAAGGAAAAGTATAGAAAAATAGAGTTGGTGAAATAAGATGTCAATTGCGCTTTATGGTGGTAGTTTTGACCCGATTCATATAGGTCATCTAATTACTGCCGAAATAGCACTAGATACTTATAATTTAGAGAAAGTTATTTTTATTCCCTCATATATTACACCGTTAAAAGGTAGAGAACTTGAAGCTAGTGATAAAAATAGGTTTGAGATGACGAAACTAAGTACTAAAGGCAACTTAAAGTTTGAAGTAAGTGACTATGAAATATCAAATGAGGGTGTAAGTTATAGTTATAATACTGTTAAGTATTTTAGTGAATTGTATAAAAATGAAAAAATCTATTTTATTATTGGAACAGATAGAGCCAAAGATTTAAAAAAATGGTATAATATAGGAGAACTAGCAAAACTTGTAACTTTTATTTTTGTTGCTCGTGATGAAGAGGATTTATATAAAGTAGCAGAAGGGGATGTTTTTTATAAATCTATTAATTATGAGATAATGAAATCACCGATAATTGAGATAAGTTCTAGTTTAATTAGGAAAAATTTAAAAAACAAGAAAAGTATTAATTATATGATTACGGATGAATGTAGATCATATATAGAGGAGTTGAGTTTATATGGAATATCAAGAAATTCAAAATAGAGTGAAAGAAATATTACCAGAAAAAAGATATGAACACACACTAAGAGTTGTGGAAGTAGCGAAACATTTAGCAAAAATTCATGGGGCAAACGAAGAAAGAGCAGCATTAGTAGCGTTAGTACATGATGTTTGTAAACCAATGGATGAAGTATTAATGAAAAAATACGTAATCTTACATAATTTAGATGTTAACTTATTAGACTATCCGGTAGAAGTGCTTCACGGACCTGTAGCAAGTGCATTTATTGAAGAAGAATTTGGTGTAGCTGATGAAGAAGTTAAACTGGCAGTTGCTAACCACACATTCGGTAGAAAGCACATGACATTATTAGAAAAAATAATCTTCATAGCTGACTATACTGATCCACAAAGAAAACACCCACATTTAGATGAGGTTACTGAAGTATCTCAATACGATTTAGATGAAGCGGTAAGACTTGCTGCTAAGTATACGCTAGTTTATTTAATCGATAACGATGAAAGAATTTATCCATCATTATTAGAGTGTTATAACTATTATAATATTAAAAACTATCGTGTTGGATTTAAAGAAAAAAATAAAGATAAAATCTTAGCTGATGAAAAAACAATTACGATTAGAAATAAGAGTGAAGCTCACTTCAAAAAAGGTGATTTATTAGAAGCTACGACTTATGAAGATCCAGATACAGTGTTTGCTACATTAGAAGTTGATTTAGTTAAGCCTGTAACAAGAGATACTTTAACAGAACGTTATGCTAAGTATTATGGTGTTACTTTAGACGAATTAATCGATAAATTAGCAAAAAGATACCCAGAAGATGATGTACTATATGTGGTAATGTTCCATATTATAAAAAAATAAAATAAAGAAAGAGGATGAAAATGGAAGTAGAAAACTTATTAAAAGTTGTTGTAGATGCATGTGACGACAAACACGGTTACGATATCGTTGCGTATGATTTAACTCAAGCAGGAGTATTATATGATTATTCTGTAATTTGTCACGCACCTACAAACAGACAAGTAGAAGCAATTGCTCAAGAGGTAAGAGAACAAGTATTAGAAAATGGTGGAGAAATTCACAGTACAGAAGGTCTAAGAGAAGCCAAATGGATTCTTATGGACTTAGGTGATATAGTAGTAAACATCATGACTCGTGACGATAGAGAATACTATGAATTAGATGCACTATTTGAGAAATATCCTATAAAAGGTGTATAATATGTACGAAAATTTAAGTATTGTTTATGATAAACTAATGGATGTCGACTACGATGCTTATAAAAATATTATTGGTCAAGAATTAGAAGATAGAGAAAATCTTCTAGTTCTTGATTTAGGTTGTGGTAGTGGTGCAATGCTACCAACTCTAAAAAAATATGGAGAAGTATTTGCAGTAGACAATAGTGAACAAATGTTGGCGATAGCTAGTGAAAAAGTTCCTGGTTGTAATTATTTTGCGATGGATTTATTAGAAATTTCATCATTAAATATGGAATTTGATTTTGTATTAAGTGCATTTGATGTATTTAATTATCTATCGGATTTTGAAGAGTTTAAACTAGGGTTAAAAGAAGTATACTCGTCTTTAAGAGAAGGTGGAAAATTTGTGTTTGATATCCATACTCCCAAAAAAGTTACGGATATGTTAGAAAAACAAGTTTTCGGTTATGAAGATGAGGAAATAAGCTATTTATGGTTTACATATGAGACAGAAAATTCTTTAGAAGTGGAGAGCGAGTTATCGTTCTTTATAAAAGAAAATAACGGTTTGTATAGAAAACTTGAGCAGTTTCACTCTCAAAGAACCTATGAAATTGAAAGTGTCCTTGCTGAAGTTCAAAATATTGGATTTAAAGTTAAAGATTATTTCTGTGACTTTGATAAAAACAATAAAAGATATGCTGAATCAGATAGAATAATTTTTGTTTTGGAGAAGTAGTATGGCAGTTGATTTTAAAAAAACTCTTAAGCATTTATATGCTCCTAAGACTAAACCGAGTATTGTTAATGTCGAGAAAGCTAATTATATAGCAGTAAGAGGAAGTGGGGATCCAAATGATGAAAATAGTGAATATAAACAATCGATTAGTTTATTGTATCCTGTAGCTTACGCTATAAAAATGAGTGAAAAAGGAGATTATAAAATTCATGGTTACTTTGATTTTGTTGTTCCACCGTTAGAAGGGTTTTGGTGGCAGGAAGGAATAGACGGTGTTGATTATAGTAATAAACAAAATTTTAAGTTTATTTCGTTAATACGTATGCCAGATTTTGTTACAAAAGAAGTATTTGAGTGGGCTATCAAGCAAGTAACGGAAAAGAAAAAAGGAGATTTCTCAAACGTTGAATTTTTTAGCTATAATGAAGGAACTTGTGTCCAATGTATGCATATTGGTCCTTATGACAAAGAGCCAGAAACTGTCACTAAGATGCATGAATATATGATTTCTGAAGGCTATGAATTAGACATTAACGAGATGAGATTCCACCATGAAATTTATATTTCTGATGTGAGAAAAACTGCACCTGAGAAGCTTAAAACAGTTATTAGACATCCTATTAGGAAAAAATAGTAAACTTGATTCTAGTATTGCTAGAATCAAGTTTTTTATGAATTGACATTATTTGATTAAAATAGTATTATAGTTACAGATGTAACTGAGAAAAAAGGATGATAATAAATGGAAATTAATATTTCGGAAGCGGAATGGGAAGTAATGCGAGTGGTCTGGAGTAATAAAGAAACTACAAGTAAGTTTGTAATCGACACTCTAGGTGAAGAAAAATCTTGGACACCATCGACTATTAAGACTTTACTGTCAAGGTTAGTTGAAAAAGGATTTTTAGAAACAAGAAAACAAGGGAATAAATTTTTATATTCAGCAAATTGTGTAGAAGATGAATGTTTAGATATACTAACACAGAACTTTTTAGAGAGAATTTGTGAAAGAAAAACACATGTGATTGTTAAGAATATAATTGAGACTGATAATTTAAGTAAAAGTAATATTGATGAAATTATTGAGTTGCTGAAAGAAAAAAGAAAAATAGCCCCAGAGGTAATTACGTGTAAGTGCCTAAAAGGGCAATGTAGCTGTGCAGCGAAACACGGATAAGAGAGGGATTATTGTATGGAAAATAGCAAACAAAAAATACTAATAACGGGAGCTTCTAGTGGTCTAGGTCGTGAGTTAGCACACCAATATGCACAAAAAGGGAATGTTGAGTTGATATTAGTAGCTCGCAGAAAAGAAGCTCTTGAAAAAGTTGCTAAAAAATGTGAAGCTTTTGAAAATGTTAAGACTAGAGTATATAGCGTGGATATTGGTTCTCAAGAACAAGTAGAACACCTACTTTCATCTATAAAAGATATAGATATACTTATCAATGGTGCAGGCTATGGAATTATGAAGGATTTTAGTGAATTCAGTGATCATGATGTAGTGAATATGTTTGATACAAATGTTATAGGAACTATTCAACTAACAACTGAGATTGCTAAAAGAATGAGAGAAAAGAAATCTGGAACTATTGTAACTATAGCTTCTCTAGCAGGGAAAATAGCTACACCGAAGAGTTCTGTTTACTCTGCTACAAAATTTGCTCTAATTGGATATTTTAATTCTTTACGTTTAGAACTTAAAAAAGATAATGTTCATGTTATGACTGTAAATCCAGGACCTGTAGCTACAAATTTCTTTAATATTGCTGATGAAGACAAGAGTTATCAAAAAGCGATGGGTGGTAAGACACTAACGCCTAAACTTGTTGTCAGTAAGATAATAAAAGGCATTGAACAGAAAAAACGTGAAGTAAATTTACCATTTAAACTAGTTTTAGCTGTTAAAATTAGTCAATTATTCCCAAGATTAAGCGATAGAATACTTTTAAGAATGTTTAAATAACAAGATTGAATCGAGATTAGATTATATCTAATTTCGATTTTTTTATTCTCAAAATAATATTAATAAACACAAATTTTAAAATAGTACGCTTTTAAATCGTTATCATAAAAAAATACTTAAATAATAGTTGAAAAACACGAATTATTGTGATATTATGTAAATACTAAATTACAAATAAGAAAGTGAGAAAAAAAGTTATTATGAAGAAAAAAAATTATACATTAGCGTCAGCTACAATCGTAGGATTAGCAATTGCAACTTCAGGAGGAGCTGCGTTCGCAGATGAGTCAACAACACCAGCTCCTACAACGCCTGTGACTTCTGCAACAGCTGCGCCATCGACAACACCTTCAGAGGCTCCATCAACTGGGAATGCAAGACCATCTAATCAACCAAGTGCCAATACAGAACCATCAACAGCATCAGTACAAAAAACAGCTGAAAAAGACTTAGTATTGGTTCACACTAATGATGTTCACGGACGTATCGTGGAAGAAAAAGGTCGTGATAAAAATACATCAGTTGTTGGGGATGCAAAATTAGCTACAGTAATTGAAAATGAACGTGCTAAAAAAGATCAAACAACAGTAGTGGTAGATGCAGGGGATGCTTTCCAAGGGTTACCAATCTCTAACTCAACAAAAGGTGAAGCTCGTGCTGAAATTTTAAACAAAATGAATTACGATGCTATGGCTGTAGGAAACCACGAGTTTGACTTTGGTTTAGATGAAGCTAAAAAGTATAAACAAATTTTAAAGTTTCCGCTATTAAGCTCAAATACTTATGTTAATGGCGCACGTTTATTTGAAGCATCTACAATCATCGATAAAGATAAAAGTGTTAAAGGTGATGAGGTTGTTGTTATTGGGGTAACAACACCAGAAACTGCTACAAAAACACACCCTAAAAATGTTCAAGGTGTAACATTCAAAGATCCTATTCCAGAGGTACTAAATGTAGTTAAAGAAATCCAAGCCAAAGCAAAAGCTACTGGAGATGATTATAAAACATATGTAATTTTAGCTCACCTTGGAGTAGATACAACAACTCCAAATGAATGGAGAGGTTCTACTCTTGCTGACGAACTATCTAAAAGTCCTTTATTAAAAGGAAAACGTGTAGTAGTAATCGACGGTCACTCTCACACAGTAGAATCAAAAACATATGGAGACAACGTTACTTATAATCAAACAGGAAGTTACTTAAACAACATTGGTAAAGTTACATTAAAACCAAATAGTTTATTAGGAACTCCAAGTCTAATTAAAGCTTCAGAAACTACTAATGTAACGCCTAATGCAGAGGTGAAAAAATTAGTTGATCAAATTAAAGCGAAATATGACGCAGAAAATGCTGTAGTTGTAGTGAAAAATAGCCCTGTTGAGTTAAGTGGTACTCGTGAAAATGTTCGTGTACGCGAAACTAACTTAGGAAATGTAGTAGCTGATTCACTATATGAATATGGTCAAACTGGATTCCAAAACAAAACTGATATAGCAGTAACAAATGGTGGTGGTTTACGTGAAACTATTGCTAAAGACAAACCTATTACAAAAGGAAGTGTAATTGCTGTTCTTCCATTCGGTAATACTATTTCTCAAATTAAAGTTACAGGTCAAAATGTATTAGATATGTTTGAAAAATCATTAGGATCTATTTTACAAGTTGATAAAGCTGGTAAAACTGTCTTAGATGAAAATGGACAACCATTATTAGAACCAAGTGGTGGTTTCCTACATGTATCAGGAGCTAAAGTATACTACGATACAAACTTACCTTCTGGCAAACGTGTATTACGTGTAGAAGTTAAGAACCACGACACAGGTGCATATGATAAATTAGACTTAAATAAAACATACTACCTAACTACAAATGACTTCTTAGCAGCAGGTGGAGATGGATATACAATGCTAGGTGGAGCACGTGAAGAAGGGCCATCTATGGATGTAGCATTCCAAAATTATTTAGAAAAAGCTGATTTAACTAAATATGCAGTAGTAAATCCAAACTCACGTACAATTTCTGTAGATTCAAAAACATATAAATTTGATGCTGAAAAACCTCAATCATCAAATGGTCAAGATGCTCCAGTCTTAGTTAAAGAAGAATTAGTTGTAACACGTCATATTGATGCGGCAGGTAATGAACTTGCACCAGTAGAGCTTGGAGAAAAAGCACCTAAAGTTCTTAAAGGATATAACACAGTTTCAACATCTAAAAAAGATGGAATTACAACTCATGTATACGGAGTAGAAAAAGCTAGCGTTAAATCTAGTGAAAAAGTTGCTGAAAAAGCTAATGTTTCTAACAGTGAAAGAAAATTACCTAATACAGGTATGAATTCATCTAGTACAACTGCGCTTGGTTTAAGTTTAATTGCACTTGTTGGAATTGCTGTTAGACGTAAACTTTCTAAATAGTAAAGTTAATTTGTTAATAAAAAATTAAGAGTATGGATGTTTCTATACTCTTAAATTTTTTGTAGTTTCATCATTAATATTCCTATAGTACTGTTGTAGTCAAAATATTAGCGAAAACTAATTTTTTCCGTAGTGTCGTAAATCATAGTGTAGAGTAATTTATTCTTTTTTTCTACTCTTTTCGTAATAATTTTACTATATCGTTTCTCAAAAA
Organism: Gemella sp. 20925_1_85; assembly: GCF_041433735.1. Classification (NCBI taxonomy): domain Bacteria; kingdom Bacillati; phylum Bacillota; class Bacilli; order Caryophanales; family Gemellaceae; genus Gemella; species Gemella sp. 20925_1_85. The sequence continues at coordinate 46,025 of NZ_JAPWCC010000013.1, forward strand.
AACATTGACAAGGGTTTCTTATCTTGATATACTTATATCACAATAAAAAATTACACTTTGAAAAGAAGAGTAGTAGTTGATATTTGCTTAGAGAGTCTCGGTGGGTGAAATGAGATCAAAGATGATACTATGAAGATGGTCTTTTCGTGTTAGTAGTTGAATAGTTAAACTACTACGGGATAGCCCGATACAGCTAGGAGTATTAAAATGGTATTTTAGTACTTTTTGAGATGGTATTTGTGAAAATACTATAAATCAAGGTGGTAACACGTCTATAGATACGTCCTTGTGGAAGTTAATAGCTTCTACAAGGGCTTTTTTCTTTGTGTAGGAAAAGTGAGGTAAAATTTATGAAAAAAAATAATAAGAAAATAACAAAAGTTGTTAGTTCTAGTTTAGCTTTAACATTATTATTAGCAGGTTGTGCTACTAATCAAAATAAGAAAACAGGGGATATTACAAAACCATCGGTTGAATTTAAAACTTTAGTTCAAAATGATGGAAATGCGGTATCAGACAGTCATTTAAAAGTAGGAATCTTATCAGCAGATCCACTTACAGGAATGTTTAATCCAATATTCTTCTTACAAGCAACGGATTACTATGTTATGAGAGATACAATGCTTTATACTTTTGCATTGGATAAAGACTACAGATTAAAACAAGATGATAATGAAGCTCCTGCGAAATTCCATTTAGATAAAGAGAAAAAAGAAGCAACAATTACTCTAAGAAAAGATCTGAAATGGAACAATGGGGAAGATGTTACCGCTGATGACATAATTGCTACATATAATTTAATGGGTAATCCTAAATATGTAGAAAATATCAGATATTCTTCTGACTATGAAGTAATCGAAGGAATGAAAGAATATCATGAAGGTAAAGCTTCATCGATAAAAGGTATAGAGAAGAAAGATGATAAAACAGTGGTAATTAAATACACAGATGTTAGACCATCATTACTTTGGGGTAATGGTTTTATCACTACATTTTTGAATAAAGCACAGGTTGAAGAAGCATCTAAAGATTTTGCTAAATTCTCTGGTGCTAATCTAAATACAAAACCATTATCATATGGTCCATATTATTTAGACAAACAGGTTAATGGAGAAAGTGTTCTAGCCAAACAAAACCCGCATTTCTTTAATAAAGATAAAGTAAAAGTAAAAGAAATAGAATTTAAAGCTGTGTCACCATCACAAGCAGCATCGGTTATTAAGAATGGAGATGTAGACTACATTCGTTCTCTTAGTCCAAATATTTGGGAAGGTATAAAAGATTCTAAAAATGGAGATGTTTTAGGTCAAACAGATCTTTATGTGTCATATGTAGGATTTAAATTAGGTAAATTTGATAAAAAAGAAGGAAAAGTTCTAACTGATACAAGCGGAAAATTAGGCGATGCTAAATTAAGACAAGCTTTTGGATATGCAGTAGATTGGGATCAAATTAATGATAAACTATTTAAAGGATTAAGATATACACCAACTGGTTCAGGATTCTTCCCACCTAGAATAGAATTAGCAGTTAACCCTAATGGTAAGAAATTCAAAAAAGATGTAGAAAAAGCTAAAAAATTATTAGATGAAGCAGGGTATAAAGATACTGATGGAGACGGATTACGTGAAAACAAAAATGGTGAGAAATTAGTATTTAATTATGCTGCAAGAAATACTGGTAGTGATTTAGATCAAGCGTTAGCGGATAATTTCATTAAATCATGGAAAGAAGTAGGTCTTGATGTTAAATTGGTAGATGGTAAATTATTATCACCAAAAGATTGGTCAACAAGAGTACAAGCGGATGATCCTTCTATTGATATTTTCCAAGGGGCATGGGGATTCTTTAATAATCCAAACCCTAACTATATAGCTGGTGGAACTTCTAAATTAAATTTACCTAGATATATAGATGAAACTCTAGCGAAAGATTTAGAAGCGATTGATTCAAAAGATTCATTTGATGATAATAAAATAAAAGAAGCGTTTAATAAATTTGATAATGATTTTGCTGAGGTTGCACCATGGTTACCTTTAAGCTGGAGTACAGATATAGTTTGGGTAAATAAACGAGTGAAAAATATAGATCTTAAAAAATATAATACTTTTGAACAACAATTCTACGAACTTGAATTGACTTCAGATAAAGGTATTAAAAGCTAAATATAAATAAAAACATACGTAATATGATAAGACTTATGAATATAGTTTAAATTCTGATAGTTAGGTATAGTGATTCAGAGAAGACTAAAATTTATAATCTAATAAAAAATATGTTGAGCGGCTTAATAAAATTAATTCCTAAGGGATTGCAATTTTTGAGTCGCTCTCTTTAAAGGATTATTATCCCTAAATATTATACAAATTTTAAAAAAAATAAAATAAAGGTCTTTATCAAAATAAATTGTGAAATAATAATATTTTATTAGAATTATTGTACTGATAATAAATATTATTGGATGGAAAAATTTTCTTAAATATGGTAAAATAAAGTATTGAGAAATCAACGATTAAATTTCTAATGAAAGAGATTAAAGGAGATTATATGATTAATAAATTAGGATGGAAAATTGGTGGAGAACAAGGTGAAGGACTAGAAAGTACAGCCGAGATTTTCTCTACAGTAATAAATACATTAGGTTACCACATGTATTCTACAAGAGATTTCGCAAGTAGAATTAAAGGTGGTCACAGTAATAGTAAAATTTGTATTTCAGAAGAAAAAATTAATGTTATTGACTATAAGACAGACATTCTTATAGCTTTTGACCAAGCAACATTAGATAGTTATATTCCGGAATTGGATGAAAACAGTATTATTATTGCGGACGCTAAAATTAAACCAGAAATTTCTGAAGAAATTAAAGGATTAGTTGCGGTATTCCCAATTACTGATTTAGCAAAAGAAATTGCAAATCCAATCATTAAAAACATTATTACACTTGGAATTTGTTCAGCTTTATTAGATATCGATTCAAAAATATTCTACGATATGATTGAAGCAAAATTCTCTAGTAAAGGTGAGGAAATCGTAAATACTAACATTCAAGCCTTCGATAAAGGTCGTGAAATTATGAATGAATTCATGGCTGAAAATAATATTAATGATAAGTATTATCTAAAAAAATTAAACCCAACTCACAAAAATATGTGGTTAGTTGGTAACCATGCAGCGGGTCTTGGTGCATTAGCGGCAGGATGTAGAATGTATGCAGGATATCCAATTACACCAGCTACGGAAATAATGGAATATTTATTCGATAAACTTCCACTAGTAAATGGTGCATATATCCAAACAGAAGATGAGATTGCAGCGTTAGGTGTAGCTATTGGAGCGAACTTCGCAGGTGTTCGTGCTATGACAGCTACTTCAGGACCTGGTATTTCATTAATGACTGAGTTCTTAGGTATGGCAGCAATGGCAGAACAACCAGTTGTTATAGTCGACGTTCAAAGGGGTGGACCTTCTTCAGGGCTTCCAACAAAAACTGAGCAATCAGACATTTTCCACGCAGTATACGGAGGAACAGGGGATGCTTCTCGTATTGTATTAGCTCCAACATCTGTAGAAGATTGTTTCTACACTATGATTGATGCGTTCAATATGGCAGAAAAATATCAAACACCTGTTATTGTCTTAATGGATTTACAATTAGGTATGAACAAGGCTACAGTGCCTAACTTTGACTTTAGTAAGGTTCAAATCGATCGTGGAAATCTATTAAAACAAGAAGAAATTACTGAAGAAGATATTATTTACTTCAAACGTTATGCGACAGATGTATTAGTTTCAAACAGAACTATCCCAGGTCAAAAAGGTGGAATCCACAACGCGAACAGTTATGAACACTCTGTTGTAGGATTACCTTCTGAGGTCAAACGTAACACAGTACGTCAAAAAGAAAAACGTTCTAATAAGATTGAATCTGCATTAGTAGAAAAACCATTCGAACTAAATGAATATAACGATGAAAAAGATATTCTATTAGTAGGTGTAAATTCAACATATGGAGTTCTAAATAAAGCTGCTAAGCAATTACAAGAACAAGGTATGAAGATTGATACTATGCATATTCGTCAAATTTATCCAGTTGCTCAACCTATTCGTGATGCATTTGATAAATATAGAAAAATCTATATTGTCGAGCACAACCACAATAAACAGTTACGTACTGTAATAGCAAGTAAATACCACAATTCAGAAAAAATTGGTAGTTTACTAAAATATAATGGAGACATCTATTATACTCACGAACTTGTTGAACAATTACTAGAGGAGGAAAAATAGTTTGAAAGTAACATTAAAAGATTATAAAAACGATGTTAAGCCCGATTGGTGTGCCGGTTGTGGAGACTTCTCGGTACTTGCGGGTATAAATAGAGCTGTTGTAAATCTAGGAATTAAGCCTGAGAATGTTGTAATCTCTGCAGGGATTGGATGTTCTGGGAAAATCAGTGGATATACAAAAGCATATGGAGTTCAAGGATTGCACGGACGTTCACTACCAGTCGCTCAAGGGATAAAACTAGCCAACCAAGACCTAACAGTTTTCGCTATGGGTGGAGATGGTGACGGATATGCCATTGGTATTGGTCACGCAGTTCACGCTATGAAACGTAATGTAAACATGACATACGTAGTAATGGATAACCAACTTTACGCATTAACAAAAGGGCAAATGTCACCTAAGTCTGATGAAGGATTAGTAACGACAACAACTCTTGAAGGTGTTATGGAAAAACCATTGTCAGCTATGAAAATTGCCTTATCTTGTGAAGTTACATTCCTAGCGCAAGCATTTACTGGTGATATGAAAGAAATGATGCAAATCTTCGAAGAAGCTGTTAATCATGATGGATTCTCACTAGTTAACGTGTTCAGCCCATGTAAAACATATAACTACAAAAACACGCCAGCATGGTATAAAGAACACTTAACAAAACTTTCTGATATCGAAGGTTATGATAATACTAATAAATTAGAAGCGTATAGAGTCTTAGAAGAATACAACGACCTTGTAACAGGGGTAATCTATAAAAATGAGAAAAAACCTCATTACGAAGATACTTTACGTAATTATAAACGAGATGAACCTATTGCTCATCAAAACCTAGAACTTAGTGAGGAATTATTTAACTCGTTATGTGATGAATTCAGATAAGAGGTAAAATATGAAATTAAAAAGAATATTATTGCCATTAGCTGTAGTTTATGCAGGATATCGTGTTTATCAAAAAACAGAAGAGCAAGAATTAAATAATGATCACATAGATAGGTGTAGAAACAAATTAATCGCATTAGGTTATGATGTTATAGATAGCTATACGCTAAACTTAAAAGAAAACTCATATTTAATGTTCTATTTTGACAATAACAATATCGAATATGAAGTACGTTATGATAAAGAAAGTGAAACAATAGAGTACATAAAAGAGGTATAAGAAAATGAGTAAATCAATAGAAAGATTCAGAGAATTAACAATGTTAGACGGAACATCAGGGTTTGAAAGTGAAATTTCAAAATATTTAGAAGAGAATTTATCTAAATATGCTGATGAGATTAAGTTCGATAATCTTGGTGGAATCTATGCTATTAAAAAGTCTAAAAAAGAAAATGCTAAAACAGTTATGATTTCAGCTCACATGGATGAAGTTGGATTTATCGTAACTAAAGTATTACCAAATGGTATGCTTAAATTTGAAACACTTGGTGGTTTTAGGGAAGATGTTCTTTTAGCTCAAACTTACACAGTAACTTCATATGAAGGGAAAAAATTCACTGGAGTAATAGGTTCAATTCCTAAACACTTCACTGCAGGAGTAGCGCAAAATGTAAAAATTAGCGATATGACTATAGATGTAGGTGCAGCTTCAAGAGAAGAAGCTTTAGAAATGGGAATTCGCGAAGGTGCATTTGTTACACCAAAAACAACATTTGAACAACTTACTGAAAACAGATTTATGAGTAAAGCTGTTGATAACCGTTACGGATGTGTAATTATTACAGAAACCTTAGAAGAATTTGCTGATAAAGAATTAGACTTCAACCTAGTAGTTTGTGCTACTGTTCAAGAAGAAGTAGGTCTTCGTGGAGCAACAGTGGCAGCAAATATGATTAAACCTGATGTATGTTTCGTTGTAGACTGTAGTCCAGCAAACGATATGGACGGAAAAGAAACAAGTAATGGTCGCCTTGGAGAAGGATTCTTAGTAAGATTAGTTGATAGAACTATGGTACTTCGTGCTAACATGAGAGAAAAAATCGTAGCACTTGCTGAAGAAAATGGAATTAAATACCAATACTTCACTTCACCAGGAGGAACAGATGCTGGTAATATTCACCAAGCATTAAATGGTATTCCAACAACTGTAATCGGTATTTGTGCACGTTATATTCACACTCACAATGCAGTATTCGATATTCGTGATTATTACGCAGCTAAATCAATTTTAGGGAAATTATTAGAAACTATCGATGATAAATTCATTGAAGATGTAAGAAAA
>NZ_JAPWCC010000014.1:0-52100 GCF_041433735.1 Gemella sp. 20925_1_85
TTAGCTCATTAAAAAGTTTTATAGTTTCTTTTTAAAACTGTCCTTTTTTGGAATTAACGTTGACTTAATTCGTTTAGTTTTCAATGTTCAAATCGTTGCGATTAACAACTTTTATATTTTAACATTTTTAAATTTCTTTGTCAAGCTTTTTTTAAAACTTTTTTAAAAATGTTTATTCGTCTTCTTCAGAAGACTTTTATTATTCTATCATTTCTACGAATGTTTGTCAAGAAGTTTTTTTATATTTTTTAAAACTTTTTAACCGTTTACTTCGTTGAAATAATTGATTTTGTCTTTCTTTAAGACTTTTATAAGTTTATCATTTCTTTTATATTTTGTCAAGAACTTTTTTATAATTTCTTAACATTTAATATTTCGAAATGTTTGATTGTTCGTCTTCTTCTTGAGAAGACTTTTACTATTCTATCATCACTTTTAAAACTTGTCAATAGCTTTTTTATATTTTTTTAAAAACTATTTTAACAGTTTATTTGGATGATGCCGTCTTTATAAGACAGTAATTATTTTAGCATTTCTATTATCTTTTGTCAAGTCTTTTTCTTAACATTAGTTCTTTAGAAATTCTTTATTGTTCGTCTTCTCTATCAGAAGACTTTTATTATTCTATCATTACTTCTAGATTATGTCAACACATTTTTTTTAATTTATTTTTATTTCTACCTTAAAATCTTTTTTTCTATAATAAACGCAAAAAAGAGAGAATTGTTTCTCATTCTCTCTTCTCTAATTTATCTACTATATATTGTAAAAGTCAAATATTGTTACTGGCAGATTTCTCTTGTGTTCTGATCTTAAATAATGTCCTTCGATTATTTCTTTTACATTATTAGGAACTTCTTTCCCTTCCAAGTAATCGTCTATGTCATTATATGTTACACCAAGTGCCACTTCGTCTTCTAACGCTGGTCTATCCTCTTCTAGGTCTGCTGTTGGTTTTTTAAGATATAAGTGCTCTGGACAGTCTAACATTTTTAGTAGTGCTTTACCTTGTCTTTTATTTAATCTATATAATGGGACTATGTCCGCTCCACCGTCTCCATGTTTAGTAAAGAATCCAGTGATTGCTTCTGCAGCATGGTCAGTACCAACTACTATACCTTTATTCATTGTAGCAATAGAATACTGAGCTTTCATTCTTTCTCGAGCTTTCTCATTACCTTTCGCAAAATCAGTAATTTCTACTCCTGCTACTTTTAATGAATTGACACTAGCATCTACTGCATCTTTTATATTGACAGTATATACTTTGTCAGGACTAATAAATTTTAATGCATCGTTACAATCATCTTCATCAAATTGTTCTCCGTATGGTAGTCTAACAGCGATAAAGTTATACACTTCCCCTGTTTCTTCCCTCAATTCAGTAATTGCCATTTGACATAGTTTTCCGCAAAGTGTAGAATCTTGTCCACCCGATATTCCTAATACTAAACTTTTTATGAAGCTATTTTTCTTTATATAGTCTTTTAGAAAATTGATTGTTAATCTTATTTCCTCTTCTACATTAATTTCAGGTTTACATCTTAATCTTTTTATTACTTCTTGTTGTAATGTCATATTATCACCTAATTATTTTGATTTTTTTGTTACTCTTTCCAATATTTCTTTTCTATTTTGCCAACATTTAGCACTTAAGTCTACTGGATAGAATTCTGGATTTAATAGTCTAAGATACTCATTCCATAATAATTCTTTATTCTTTTGGAAGTACTTAGCACTTTCTTGTACTGTTGGTACCTCATACACTTGCTCACCGTTAACAAAAATATCTTCGTGAATATCTATTGCTTTGAAGTTTTTTACTTCCTTAGCTAAGTATGTATGAGTTGGGTGGAAAAGTTTTATACTTTGTTCTGCATTCACGTCTTCTTTTTCCAATGCAATGTAATCCCCTGCTGCCATACCCGTGTCTGTATTTATTATTCTATAAACCTTTTTAACACCAGGAACAGTAAGTTTTGCAGGATTTTCTGAGACTTTTAGTCTGTCAATCATCTCACCATTATCATTTTCAAGACACGCAAGTTTATAAACAGCACCTAATGCTGGATTATCATAAGCAGTTATAAGCTTTGTCCCTACACCCCACGCATCAATCACTGCACCTTCTTGTTTTAAATGCGTAATTGTATCTTCATCTAAGTCGTTTGAAGCTACTATTTTAGCATTTGGATAACCCGCTTCATCAAGCATTTTTCTAGCTTCTTTTGACAGATATGCTATATCTCCTGAATCCAATCTAATACCATGGAAATTAATTTTATCTTTTAATTCATCCGCTACTTTAATAGCTGTAGGAATTCCAGAGCGTAATGTATCATAAGTATCAACTAAGAAATAGCAGTCCTTATGTGCAGCTGCATATTTCTTAAATGCAACTTCTTCATCTTCATAAGCCTGAACAAATGAGTGAGCATGTGTTCCGCTACATGGAATATTAAATAATTTTGCAGCTTTCACGTTACTTGTAGCATCAAATCCACCGATAATAGAAGCTCTCGTCCCCCAAATCGCTGCATCAAATTCATGAGCACGACGAGTACCAAATTCCATACAAACTTCATCTGGACATAAGTGCTTAATTCTAGCAGCCTTTGTAGCTATTAATATTTGATAGTTAACAATATTCAAAATAGCTGTTTCCATTATTTGCGCTTGAATAAGTGGAGCCTCAATTCTAAGTAGCGGCTCATTAGCAAAAATAATTTCTCCCTCTTTTACTGAACGAATATTACCAGTGAACTTCATATTACTTAAATATTCTAAAAAGTCTTCCTCATATCCTAATTCTCGTAAAAATTCTATATCAGAATTTGAAAATTCAAATGAATTCACATAATCTATAATTTTAGCAAGACCAGCGAATACAGCATACCCTCCTCCAAATGGTATTTTTCTGAAATACACATCAAAATATGACTTTCTTTCATGTACTCCATCTTTAAAGTATGCATATCCCATATTAATTTGATAAAGGTCAGTATGCAAAGCATCACCTAGATATTTATTCATAATCTCCTCCGATTTATGTATATAATTAAATTTGTCACCTATTATATTAACATTTTAACACCTTTTTAACAAATATTTATACTTAAATATAATAAATTTAATACTACATTTCTACTCTTTAGCATTTAGTTATTTCTATTGAATTAACTATTCCTTTTATTAACATTCAGAAGTATTTTTTCATAAAGTTGTTATCTAATATTCTGTATCAACAAAAAAAAATAAAAGAAGTAACAGTTGATTATCCTCTGTTACTTCTCTGATTATTAGTGTTTGAATTTTTATTATTAGTTGCTCTTTGTGTCTGATTAGCTTCTTGTTTATCTTCATCCTCATTATCTGACGTATTATCATTAGTTTGCTTATCACTTGATTTTTTAGTGTCTTGTTTGTCAGTAGTCTTCTCAGAATCTTTTTTTGATGATGACTTCTTATTATCTTTTTTAGCTAACTCAGGAATCTTACTATCATCAATTCTACCATTGTTATCCCCAGATTTTTCTAGATTTCCATCCATTATAGATTTTATCGTTGCTTGCAAGAAATTCTCTTGTAATGGGATATTAAAAATCAATTCTCCTTGATAACTAAGACCATACTCTTGTCTTACCAAGTCAGTTATAAAGTACGGATCTTTCAGTTTATCTATGACTAGCTCATTTACTTTATTCTCTTTCTCCAGATTTTCAATCATCTGATTTTGTTCTGCTAATTGAGCGTTGATTTGTTTCTTATCTCGAATATATAGAAATGTTTGTAGTAGTGTTACAGCTAAAGCGAAAGTCATAATAGCTAGAATAATAAACTTACGGCGTTTTCTATACTTAGCTTTTGCTTTTAAGACATCTTTTTTGAATTGGCTATTCTGCTCTCTCATCTTCTACTTCTCTTGATTTTTCAGATAAGATTTTAAACATTTTTGTTGCATCTTCTTTCTTAGTACTATCTTTTAATTCTAGTACTTCATATACAACTTCCTTCTTAGCAAAGTAAATAGTAATCTTATCCCCTATTTTTAAAGTGCTAGATGGTTTCGCCTTTTTACCATTAATCGCTATATGCCCCTCTGATGATATTTCATTAGCAACTGTTCTTCTTTTTATAATTCTTGATACTTTTAAAAATTTATCCAAACGCATTTAATCACCCCTAAATATTAGTACATTCTATTATCACATATTTACTCTCTTTTCGCAAATAAAATCCACGATAATCTATGTATTTTTAAAAACTTCTATAGTTTGTGCCACAAAAATACACAGCTGAAGAACTTTTCAACTGTGTATTTTTTATAATTATTAAGCCCAATTTCCGTCTTTGAAAATTGCTACTTCTTTTCCATCTGCTGTGTAACCAGTAATATTTGTTGTTGCTTCTCCAATCATAAAGTCAACGTGAACTAAACTATCGTTAGCACCAACTTCTGCTAATTGTTCATCAGTCATTTCTGGTCCACCTTGAACACATGTTGGATATGCTTTACCAAGAGCAATGTGACATGCTGCGTTCTCATCAAATAATGTTTCTAAGAATAGAATTTTTGTATTTGAGATCGGTGAATCATACGGTACTAATGCCATTTCTCCTATTCTTCTTGATCCTTCATCAGTTTCTAATAAGTTTTTAAGAACATCATAACCACGCTCAGCTCCGAAGTCTACAACTTTACCTTCTTCAAATTTTAACCAGAAGTTATCGATTAATACTCCACTGTAGTTTAGAGGTTTAGCATTATAAACAATACCACTAGTCTCATCTTTATGAGGCATTGTAAATACTTCCTCTGTAGGGATGTTCGCTACGAAACGGCCAGCTTTTTTAGCATAACTTCCTGCACTTTGCCAAATATGATTTTTAGGTAATCCTACATATAGATCTGTTCCTAAGTCATTTGTGATATGTAATTTAACTAATTCATTTTCGTGTAAGAATTTCGCTTTTTCATCTAAAACTTTAATGTGTTCTTCCCATTCCGCTACCGGATCATCTCCAGTTGAACGACAAGCACTTAAGATTTGATCCCAAAGTTTTAAATAAGCCGCTTCATCATCTAATTCAGGGTATAGTCTTTTTGCCCATCCTACTGTTGATGCAGAAACAACACACCAAGGACACTCATCACTCATGATAGACTTCATATAATTACGCATAGCTTTTGAACGTCCTACCATAGATGCTTTTAATTTCGCACTATCTACACCTGCTAGTCCATCTGGATCATCTCCGATAATAGATAAGAATGCTGCTCCTTCATCTAATTCGTCTTGGTACTTATCGATGTACCATTGACCAACCGTACTTAATGACTCTTCACTTTGATATTTTAAATTTAATTTTGTTAACTCTTGATCACGCCATTCTACTGATACTCTTTTTGCTCCTAATTCATAGCAAGCCTCTACGACTTTTGCAACAAAATCACGTGTTTCAGTACTAGCACGAACTAATACAGGTTGTCCTTCTTGAACATTTAATCCAACTTTTGCTATTAGTTGAGCATATTTTTTTAATTGTGTATTTAATTCCATTTGATTCCCTCGACTTTTTCTCTTAATTTGCAAATTAAACAAATAACTATTTCTTTAATTGCACATAATCTATTATATCACTTTTTGTTAGATAATATTAGTAGGGAGTGACTCAAAAATCGTGATTTCATAGAAATCGATTTTGTCAAGTCACCCCGCACAGTTTATTAGATATCTAAAAAGCTTTTATAAAGCGATTTTAGATATCAATAAACCACTGCGTCTATGAGTTTACATAGGCACTTTGTTAAAATTTAGGACCTTTTTATCAGTCCCCATAAAAAATTAAACTTCTCTAGTTGCTTGTTTTAACCATTCTAACTCTTCACCTTCAAAGTGTGGAGCTAGTACTTCGAATACTTTCGCATGATATTTATTCAATTCATATTTATCTTCGATTGTAAGCATATTTAGATTGATAGCCTCTAAATCCCATGGTACGAATGTCATTACTTCGAATTCCATAAATTGACCATACTCATTTTTTACTGTTTTTCTAACAATAAGTTCATTCTCTAAACGAATACCATGAGATCCTGAGATGTATAATCCCGGTTCATTAGTAACAACCATACCGTGTTTAAATGGTTCAGCTGCACGATAGATTCCCCAGTGAATACCATGAGGTCCTTCATGAATATTACCTAAGTAACCTACACCATGACCTGTTCCGTGATTGAAGTTCTCATAATCTTGCCATAATGGAGCACGCGCGAATAAGTCCACATTAGCTCCAGACACACCTTCCATGAATTTTAATCTTGATAGGCGCAAGTGACATTGAAGCACTCGTGTATAATCGTATTTTAATTTGTCGCTAACTTCTCCCATCGCCGTAGTACGCGTGATATCAGTTGATCCTTCTTCAAAATGTGCACCAGTATCGGTTAAAAAGAAAGTACCTGTACGTAGCGGAATCGAAGTCTCTTTAGAAGATGAATAGTGCACAATAGCTCCATTTTCACCATGACCGCAAATCGGAGAAAAACTTGGGCAGATAAAGCCACCTTGTTCTTTTCTGAATTCTACAAGTTTCGCAGATGCCGAAAGTTCATCCTCTTGTTCACTTACACCTTGTTTTACTAGTTGTTTTAGCCAATAAATAAATTTCGTATGAGCAATACCGTCTTTCACATGAGCTTTAATAGTATGTTGTAACTCAACTTCATTTTTTATAGCTTTCATTAAAATTGTAGGATTACGTCTTTCCACTAGTGTTATCTCTTTTGGAATATTATTAAATACCGCATAGTTTAAGCACTCTGGATCGACTAAAACTACATCATTACCTGAGAATTGTTTCACTTCTTCATAAATATCATTGTATGGTTTAATATTTACATTGTGGTCTTCCAAGTGTTTTTTGATTTCATCAGATAGTTTTCTCTCATCTACATATAAGTCAACACTATTTTCATAAACAACTGCATAACTTAATAATACTGGTACATAATCAACATCCATACCACGAATATTTAATAACCATCCAATATCGTCAAGTGTAGTAATAACATGAATATTTGCTCCTACTTCATGCATTTCTTTACGAACTCTCTCAAGCTTACTAGCTACAGATTCTCCAGCTCTTTCTAAATTCATATAAAACGCTGGTTTCTCTGATAAAGATGGACGATTTTCCCAAATCTCATCAACTAAATCAACATCATATTTTACCGTAGCATTTTTACGTTTTAGTTTTGTAGCTAAGTCTTTTCCTTCACCAAAAGTCACAACACGACCATCAAATCCTAATACTCCATTCTCAGGTGTATTTTCGACAATAAACTCCGCGATAGTCGGAACTCCAGGTTCACGCATTTTTTGCAATTCAATACCAGTTCCTTCTAATTGTTTTTCTCCTTGTAAGAAATATCTCCCATCTGTCCATAAACCTGCAAAATCTTTCGTAACAATTAATGTCCCTGCAGAACCAGTAAATCCACTCATAAATGCACGAGCTTTAAAATGTTCTCCTACATATTCACTGTTGTGAAAGTCCGCTGTTGGAACCATATAGACATCAATTCCATTTTTTTCCATTAATGCTCTTAACTTAGAAACTCTATCTTTTATCTCCATTGTTCTTACTCCTTTGTTATTTCATATACGATTTCTATATGAATTTTCTAACCAATTGCGAGAAACTTCATCAATAAATAATTCCTCACAATTATCATACTTAATATTTTATCACATTATAATACGCATTTCACTAGGGAGTGACTCAAAAATCGTGATTTCGGAGAAATCGATTTTATCGAGTCACCCCTGCACAGTTTATTTGATATCAACAAACCACTGCGTCTATGAGTTCTCATATACACTTTGTTAAAATTTAGGACCTTTTTGTCAGCCCCTAGATTTTTAAAATTCGTTAATTTTCCAATAAAATATAGACTATAGAATCAACCTCTACAGCCTATATATTATAATTATTATTTTAATAGCTCTTTGAAATAATCAGTTGCTTTTACCAATGAATCCACTATCGCTGGTTCTCCTCCTGAGTGACCAGCTACAACAATATCCAATTTACAATTATTTAACTTTTTACTTAATTCGTAAGCACCTACAACACGGCAGTCAACATCATAACGCCCATGAGTTATTGTTGTAGGAATATCTTTTATAACATCGATATTGTTTAATATCCAATCATCGTCATTCCAGAACATATTATTCATCCAAAAGTGGCATTCAATAGTCGCCATCGAAACTGCATAGTGAATATCACCAAAACTTTGTTCCAAGTTAGGGTCTGGATGAAGTGTAACAAGACTTCCTTCCCACATGCTCCACTCCCTTGCTGCAAGTTCTCTTGTTTCTCTGTCTTCACTTGTCAAACGGTTATAATACGCACGGACCATATCACGACGTTCATCTCTAGGTATTATACTTTCATATCTCTCGAATGCTTCTGGATGTATATTACTCGCTCCACCTTTTTCATAAATCCATAATATATCTTCTCTACGTCCTAAGAAAATACCACGTAGTACTAGACCTAACACGCTCTCTGGGTGTTTAATAGCATAACAAAGTGCTAAGGTAGAACCCCAACTCCCTCCGAATACTAGCCATTTATCAATACTTAAATCCTCCCTTATTTTCTCCATGTCATCAATAATGTGCCAAGTATCATTATTCTCTAAACATGCATGAGGCGTAGACTTCCCACTTCCTCTTTGATCAAATAATATAATTCGGTAGAATTCTGGATCAAAATATTGTCTACCGCTTGCTGATGTTCCACAGCCTGGTCCTCCATGTAAAAAAACTACCGGGACACCTTGAGGATTCCCACTCTCCTCATAATAAATAGTATGGGTCTCATCGACCTTTAACATTTTAGAGAAATTTTCTTTAATTTCAGGATATAAACTCCTTAATTCCCCCATAATAATACCTCCTGTTGTGTACTTGTTTACAATTTATTTGTATCACATAACAGTTTATTTTCTATTTTTTAAAAATAAACTAATAAGCAATATTTATATTCCTCTTCTATTATAGCTCAACATTTTTTAATATTCAATTATTTTCTTAATATCTATAATAATCATCTATCTAACAACTTTGCAATCGATTAATAATAGTGATATAATTATATTAAAGATTACAATATAGTTAAAGGAGTCGAGAAAAGTGAAACTTTCAAGAACTAACAAAATTTTAGAAAAAATGAAACAACAAGGAATTAACCAAGCTTTAATTAGCGATCCTTATTCAATTTTCTATCTAACTGAATACTTAGAGCATCCAGGCGAAAGATTTTTTGCAGTACTACTTGATGAAAATGGTGATCACAAACTATTCATTAATGCTCTTTTCCCACTTGAAAATGATTTAGGATTAGAAAAAGTAGTCTATTCTGATACTGATAATCCTATTGAACTACTAGCAAGATTCATACCAAATGGTTCTGTTGTGGGTATAGATAAAGTGCTTCCTGCTCGATTCCTATTGCCTCTTATGAATCACCTACCAGAAAACAAATTTGTAGATGTATCTCAAATCGTCGATCGTGTACGCATGATTAAAGATGAAGAAGAAAAAGAACTTATGCGCCGTGCTTCTATTCTAAATGACGCGGCTTGCCAAAGAGTTATAAATAGTATTTCTGAAGGAAAATCAGAAAAAGATGTAGCTAAAGACTTGCTTGATATTCACGAAGATCTTGGTGTAGACGGATTATCATTCGATCCTATAATCGCTTATGGCGCTAACGGAGCTAATCCTCACGGCACTGTAGGGGATAGATATGTAAAACCAGGAGATGCTATAATTATCGATATGGGTGGAATTAAAGATAATTATTGTTCAGATATGACACGTACTGTATTTTGGAAACAGCCAAGCGAAAAAGCTCGTGAAGTATTTGAAATAGTACTAGAAGCTCAAAAACGAGGCGTTGCCGCTGTTAAACCAGGGGTTAGATTCTGCGATATAGACGCGGCTTGTCGTGATTATATTACAGAAAAAGGATATGGGGAATTCTTTACACATCGTACAGGTCACCACATTGGATTAGAATGTCATGAATATGGAGATATTTCTAGCATCAATGAAACTAAATGTGAGCCAGGTATGATTTTCTCTATCGAACCAGGTATTTATCTTCCAGGAGAATTCGGTGTTCGTATCGAAGACTTAGTTCTTGTTACGGAAGATGGCTGTGAAGTTTTAAACAAACTTAACAAAGAATTAGTTATTATCGGTGAATAACTAATTATATTAAATTAAGCTTTTCATATTTACTCTTCCTTTATAAAAACAGACGATTGAAATTAAGGTCAATCGTCTGTTTTGTTTTTATTCAAAATGTTTCTTTAGAAACTCTCCTACAATATTCCAATATTGTTCTCTGAATTTTCTTTCAGCCTGAACATGTTTCATTCCTGGGAAACTATGGAATTCTTTTTCTGAAGTTATTAGATCATATGCGGCTTTCCCATGTTCTAACGGAACAAAACCATCTTCTTCACCATGTAGTACTAATGCAGGAAGCTTAGTTTCTTTCAAAGCTTTTGTTGCATCTACATCCCCAAAGAAATATCCAGCTCTGATTTTCGTTACCGTATTTGCCGCTGGGATTACAGGGAAACTCGGTAAATTAAATAATTTTTTCAACTGATATGTAAATTCTACTTTTAAATTCACATAACCACTATCTTCGATAAAAGTTTTTACGTTAGATGGCAAATCCTTACCTACTGCATTCATTACTGTAGCTGCCCCCATACTAATTCCAAACAATGCACTATCAGCATTGTTATTTTCTGATGATATTTTCTTCACCCAATTAACTAAATCATCAGAATCGTAACCACCCATAGAAATAAAGTCACCTTCACTGTTACCGTGAGCTATTAAATCTGGTGCAAAAACACTATAACCCATGTCGTAGAATTTTTTGATATAATTAACCATTTTCTTAGCATCACTAGTGTATCCGTGAACTACAAATATCCACTTTTTAGCATCCGGATTAACAAATTTATATCCTACAAGTTTATTTTTAGTAACAGACTCCATCTCAACAGTTTGCTTCGTTTCATCAAACCATTTGTTTAAAGCTGTTTTATCCTCTTTGCTCCCATCGCTATCTTGATTTACGATAGCACTCTTATCTACCTTCGGATTCAAACCAAAGTTATAAAAATAGTTTCCAACAAAACCAAATGCAACAACTACTAAAATCAACAGCGTCGCTAATATTTTTTTAAAATGTTTTTTCACTTGTCTTTACCTTTCATCTTCAAATTCAATAAAACTATTATACTATCACTTCGAATAAAAGTAAATAAAAAATAACACTAATAGAGACTTGAGATATCTCTATTAGCGTTGTTATTTAATTATTAATTCTTACCGAAACCTTATCCCCAATGTTAAATCTTTCTGCTGTTGATATCGTTAAAACTTTTAAAGTATTCCCATAAGAAGTCTCAACTAAATACTCAACTGTAGATCCTAGATAGGTTACATCTACAACTTCCCCATCACCAGAATTATCTAATTTTATAGATATTTCTTCTGGTCTAATTACCAAGTTTTCATCAATAATATTATTTTCACCTATAAAACTTGAGATAAAATTGCTCTTAGGCTGTTTATAGAGTTCTTCTGGAGTACCTATTTGTTCTATATGGCCTTCATTTATCACGATAACTCGATCAGCAAGCTTAAAGGCATCCTCTTGATCATGAGTTACTATTATCATTGTAACACCAAATTGTTTTTGGATTCTTTTAATTTCTTTTCTCATTACGTCCCTAAGATGCACATCTAGATTAGATAAAGGTTCATCCAGTAACAACAATTTAGGATTTAATACCATACTTCTAGCTATAGCAACGCGTTGCTGTTCTCCTCCAGACAACTCCTTAATCTTTTTCTTATCATAGCCTGCCAGTCCGACTTTTTCTAGCATCTCTTGCGCTCTTTTTTCCCTCGTATTCTTATCAATTTTTAATAATTTCAGACCATAACTCACATTGTCTATAACATTTTTATGAGTAAATAAACCATACGATTGGAATACCGTAGCAATCTCTCTTCTTTCAGGTGGGATATTATTAATATTCTCATTAGATAACACTACATTACCTGAATAATCTGATACGAAGCCTCCTATAATATTTAATAGCGTAGTTTTTCCACATCCAGAGGGCCCTAATATACAAACCAACTCACCCTCTTTTATATCAAAAGTAATACTCTTTAAAATTTCTTTATCTTTATACTTCTTTGAGATATTTTTTAAACTTAAGTACATACTCTATCTCCTTCTATTTACTATCAAGTAATACGATATATTTATCACTAGGCATATCATAATTATGTAAAATGCAATAACCGAACCTATATCATACTTACCACTTTCTATCACATCAAACATAACAATAGTCGCTACTTTTTGACTAGGATATATTAAGAAAATAATAGACCCAATTGTTGTCATCGTCGCCGTAAAACCATTAATAAAGCTTATATAAAAACCTTCATAACTCATAGGAAATACAACATCCTTAATCTCATTGAACCTACTTCCTCCTAAGTCCCTCACTGATTTTAACTGATCTTCAGATACTTGACTTATAGAGCTATAACCTATTTTTGTAGCAAACGGCATCTGCTTAAACACTAAGTTTAATATTACTATTAATGCTGTTCCTGTTAATTTCAAAGGATATGAATTAAAGGCTAATACGTAACCTAATCCAAAGAATGTACCAGGTAGTATATACGGTAATGTCGCTACAAAATCAATCATTTTTAAGACTTTGACATTTCTTATGTAAATATAATATTGAAGAACATGACCTACTACTGAGGAAATCAATCCAGCAATAAGCGAATAAATCACACTTCTTACAAATACATCAGTTATATAATCGTTAGCATCTATAAAATTCTGCAGTGTAAATATTAATTTTCCATATTCCATAGTTGAAAATGCCGAAATAATTATCGCACTATATAAACTAGCTAACATCAAAACAATAACTACAGTAACTATTAAAGATATATAGTAAATAATACCAGATTTCTTAATATTAGCCTCTAATACACCAACATTTTTACTACCTAGTGTAGTATTTCTAAAACTCTTAAAGAATATCAAAAATATAAGAAGCGACGGTATTAGAATAATTAAATTCATTACTACTGCTTTACTAATATTTCCTTCAGCTATGAATGATAAATAACCTTCAGTGGCAAGAACATTATACTTACCTCCTATTATAGCCGGTGTTGCAAAATCAGCCATACTTCTTAAGAACGTCAATAGAATAACTACTTTAATAACAGGTCTCATGAGCGGAAGAAGAATATCTAGTATTATTCTATTAGTATTTGCACCTAAAGACCTAGCTGAGTTAATCACACCTCTATCAATTCCTTTTAGAAATCCAACTAAAAGTAGTACATTTATAGAAATATGCGTCACACTCTGCATACTGACAATCCCGAAAAAACCATAGGGATCATAATTTAATTTCAGAAGATTGTAAGTTATTAAGCCGCGTCTTCCAAATAAATTTATATATGATAATGAAGTCACAAAAGGTGGTGATATCATAGAAATCATAAATATAAGAACTATTATCTTCTTGAATTTCGATGTTCCAATAAAATAATAAAGTGAAACAGCCACCGATATAAAGACGGTAACTACAGTAGTTGCTGTAGCAACTTTTACAGTATTTAGTAATAAATGAGAATAACTAGTAATATTAGTTATTAGTTCCGAAAACAACTCACCTTTGTACCCATAATTAAAGACAGCAACAAACGGATATAATACAAAAAGTATAAAAGAAATAATAATAAGTCCTATGACAATACTGTCAAATAAGTTTATTTTTTTTAACATACTATCTCCTTTAATATTATAAAAATTGGGAGTGACTCAAAAATCACGATTTCTTAAGAAACAAGATTTTGTCGAGTCACCCCCACACGGTTTATTAGATATCTAAAAAGCTTTCATAAAAAGAATTTAGATATCAATAAACCACCGTGTCTATGAGTTATAATGCACACTTTTTTAAATTTAAATCTTTTGGGCCAAACCCAATCCATTCTATTTATCTCCCACTAATTCTTTCCATTTTTTAAGAATAGCGCTACGTTCATTACCAAATGAAGCTAAATCTTCTTTAAGAAGTTTGTCTTTTGGTAATCCTAAATCGGCTCCTTTAGAACCGTCAATTACCATTTGTGCTCCATCTTTACCATCAAGTTCAGCGATTAATTGTTGATTTTCAGGTTTTAAAATAAAGTCTTCAAATGCTTTTGCTATATCAGTAGCTTGAGAATTTTTAAATATTGCTACACCTTCAGGAATCCAAGGAATACCATCTTCAGGATAAACAACTTTTAAGTTGTGTTTTTTAGCTGCATCAAAGGCAGATTTATCAACAGGAATAATACCTATTCCAAATTCACCAGCAACTGTTTTTTCTTGTGGATCTTTACCACGTTTACTATAAAAATCAACATTTTTGTTAAATGCTGTCCAGTATTCCCATCCTTTTTCAGTACCTTTTTGTCCTAAAATACCTGCTACAGCACCGAAATTAGTTCCTGATATTGCTGGATTACTCATAATAATTGTCCCTTTGTATTTCGGATCAGTTAAATCAGACCATTTTTTAGGAACCTCTAATCCTTTTTCTTTTAAGACATTTTCATTAACTAAGAAACCAACTACAGTAATACCTTTTGATAACCAGTAATTTTCTGTATCTTTGAATCCTTCTTTGATTTTGTCAGAACCCTTAGCTTCATATTGCTCTAAAAGGCCATCTTTTTTAGCAGCCATGAAAGCATCAATTCCTCCACCAAACCAAAGATCTGCCATCGGCTTACCTTCTGCTTTAGTTCTTGAAATTACTTCTCCACTAGACATTGATAAAAACTCAACTTTACTATTTGTTTCAGCTGCAAACTTATCAAATAGCTTTTTATATTTTTCAGAAGTTGCCACAACATTCATTGTTTTACCACCGAAATCAATTTTGCTAGTTTCTTTTTTACTTTCAGTCGCTTGTTTTTGACCGCAACCTAATAAAATTAGAGAAATTGATAAAATAATAGTTAATACTTTTAATATTCTTTTCATATTTATTGTATCCTTTCTTCAACTATAAGTTTATACAAAAATTATACTAAGAAATAAAGATACTTTCAACCTGTGCAAGAGTACATAACTTTTATTATTTTAATATTTTTATGTAAATATCCTTATTATTATTTTAAGTGTTATATAACTATTTTCACAATATTTACATAATAAGAATAATAAAAATTTTTATTCTATTCCATACTTCTCTTTAATTGCATCTGCCACTATCATCCCTGTAAACCAGGCAACCATAAGATTGTAACCACCGATTTCTCCATGTAAATCTAAAATTTCTCCTGCAAAGTATAAATTCTCTATTTTTTTATGGCTACATGTCTTCGGACTTACTACTTTAAGATCTACTCCACCTGCTGTAGTAAAGGCATATTCTAATGGCATCGTCTTAACATCAACTAATTCATAACGTTTGATTTTCGTTACAAATTTTCTTAACTCTTTCTTACTAACATTTTCTGGGAAATGTTTTTCGATCATGAAGTTATAAAAACTTTTCGGTAATTTTCCTTGTAAGAATTTATTATCCTCCCATAGTTTAGCAAAAAGTTCTTCCTCATTAAGGTCAGGATAAAAGTCTAGATAAAATTTATCTTCTGGATAACGAGCCACAAATTCTCCCATAGAAATTGATAATGGTCCACTCAACCCTTTATGCGTGAATAGAAGATCTCCACTTCTCTCGTTTTTCTTATGGAACATTCTTACATTTTGCAGAGCAACCCCAGATAATTCTCTAAAGTCTTCAAAAACTAAAGCTACTTCACTAGGATATATTTTAGTAATCTTCACACCATGTTTTTTCAGAATTTTATGTAATGAACCATCACTTCCACTCTGAGGGTATGTTTTCCCTCCAGCGCAGACTACGATATTCTTTCCATAATACGTATCAACATTTGTTTTTACACCAACTAGTTTATCATCTTCGAATACTAAGTCTTCTACTTTCTCTTTATAATTAATCTTCGCATGGTCTATTTTGAACGCATTAACTACATCTCTAGATTTTTCACTCGCTGGATATAATCTTCTGTTTTCTTGTTTTAATTTCAAATTATGTTTATCAAAAAATTTCTTAACATTATATTTATGATAAGCACTTCTTAAAAATCTACCGTTATGTACTGCCGCGACAAAATCTTCAGCATTGTCACTACTCATAACATTACAACGTCCATTTCCTGTTAAAAGCAGTTTTATTCCTGCACGTCTATTTTGTTCAAGAACTAATACTTTTAAACCACTATCATTAAGCCTATCCGCTATCATAAGCCCTGCACTACCAAGACCTATCACAATCACATCGTATTTCATCTTAAATCTCAACTTTCTCTTAATTTAATCAAATATCATCTAATTATAACATGGAATCTAATACTTTCAAATTTTTCTATGTTAAACATAATTTTACACTACATGCTTATAATAAAAATTCTAAAATTTTCCTTTCTTCTTATTGGAATTTTTCGCTATTTTGTAATATACTAAAAGGTATGTGTTTAAAGATGGGACTGTCCCAAAAGTCCTAAAATTTAGCAAAGTTCATATTAGAACATATAGACGCATTGGTTTATTGATAACCAAGTTCGCTTTGTAAAAGCTCTATAGATAGCTAATAAACTGTGCAAGGGGACTCGACAAAATCTTGTTTCTTAAGAAATCGCGATTTTTGAGTTACTCCCATGATTTAAACAATTTTAAAATAAAGGATTTTAAATAATGAGATTGAAAAAAATTGGTATTTTGATTTTACTTCTTGTATTTTTAGTTCCAAACTTCTCGAAAGCTGATGATAACTTTCTAGATAACAACGCAGTAACAAATTTAAGCGATGTTAATGCTCATCTTGTAGTTTCGGAATTAAACACGGGGAAAATCATTTCTAAACGTGGAGAAAATGAAAAAGTATCTGTAGGTAAATTACCAAACTATCTTGCACTTTACCTACTTACTGACAATTTAAAAAATAAAAAAATAACATTAGATGAAAAAATTAATATTAATAGTAGCGACGACATTCTTTCTAAATACAAAATTGAATCGTCAATTACAGTTAAAGATGCAATCTTCCTATTAGAAAATGAAAATTCTAATAGTCTTAACCAAGCAATATTCGCTCACTTTAACATAACTCTTGATAAAGCTAAAGAAACATTAGCTGCCATGTCACTACATGACACAAAACTAGAATCACTAGATAACAATGGGAATAATACTAGTACCGCAAAGAATATCTCTTACCTTACTAGTTTGATTCTTAAAAATTATCCTGAGATTACAGAAATCACAAAAAATCCAGAACATACTTTAGCATCTGGAGAAAAAATTAACAATAGCGTTGAGTTTAAAGAATCAGATAAGTTTAGAGTTTTAGGTTTAGATTACTCAGACAAAAATAGTGTAACTTACGCGTACAGTGGGAATACTAAATTAATTATCACAGTATTAAACCAAAGCGATGATAAAGCTACTTATTTTGATAAACTTCAAAAAACTTACGATTACCTATTCTCAAACTATAGCTATAAACTAGCTCTTAAAGCTGGAACATATACTATAAACAATGAACGTATTACTTTTAACGAAGATATTTACGACTTATTCTATGAAAAACATTCAATTAAAGATGTAACATACCTTCTTATGAATAAAAAAATACTTTTATTCCAAAAATACGAAACAATTTCTGCAAATGAAGGAACTGTATTCTCTGACTTCACTTCTAACGATAATACAGGAAACCTAGCAAAAATCAAATCGAACTTCATCAATGATGATAACTTTGATAAGAAAGATAATTACGAAAAAACTACTATTGTAATAGATCGTACGAAATACTTCGCTACGGGTATACTTGCAATATACACACTTGTTTTCGCAGCACTATACGTTATGCGACAAGTTGTTAGAAAGGATTAAATATGGAGCAAAACAATTTGGTTTTCGAAGTTGATGGTACAATTTATGAGCTTATTTACAACTTCAAAGATGCCTTTCAAAAAGAAACATTTGAAGAAAAACTAGTAGATGTGTTAAAAAATAAACCATATATCGTAGGAGATATTTCTCACGAAAAACTACGACTTACTGGATTCATTTTAACAAAGGATAACAACAATCCTAAAAACATAAACAACCTTGAAGATTACATACTAGAATATTGTAATTTCGGAGCACCATTCTTCGTAGTTAAAAAACGAAATTCATAAAAAAAAAAAAAAAAACAGTTTAGTTAAAACACTAAACTGTTTTTTATATCACTTAGTCTTCGTCTTCCCAAGATTTTTCTTCTAATATTTCATCAACATTATAACCATAAGTATTACAATATTCATCAATACTCATGCCTTGCTCATCCATTCTTTGTTGATGATATTTGTCTACTTCTGGAGCATCACTAAATAAATCAAATATGTTAAAAGCCATAATAGTCTCCTTTCTAATAATATTTATTTTTAAATATATCTTTACGACCAAAGTATATCACCTTTTATTTTCCATGTCAATATAACTTTTTCTTAATATCATCACATTATTTTATTTATAAGATAATTTTTTACTTTATATAAACTTAGCACAAACTGCCTCAGGTACAACTACCTCAGAAGCAACAACAGTTAGCTCTCCTGTTTTCTTATTAACAGTGTACACAGTAATCGTTCCACTATTTTCATTTGTCGCAATTGCTAAAGTATTATCTTTTGATAGGTCAAAATCTCTAGGACCTTGCCCTTCAGTACTAATAGTTTGAAGTTGTTTTAAACCTGATTCTGTGTTTTCAAAAACAACTACAGCATCTTGCCCTCTATTAGAAACATAGATAAATCTATTATCGTTTGAAATTTTTATCGCACTACCTTTATTTTCTAATGAAAAATCTTCAGGCAATGTAGGATAATATGTTGGATTTGTTAAATTCCCCTCTCTATCATAATCAAAAGCAATTACTTCACTAGTAAGTTCAGTCATGACAAAAGCTTGTTTTTCATCACTACTAAATACTATATGGCGAACCCCGCTTCCATCTTTAGCTTTGAAAGTAGCTACTTTTTCTAAAACTCCTTCGTTAAGCTTATACGATGTAATCTCATCTGTTCCTAAATCACATGAAAAAACATATTTTTCACTTGGGGTAAATCCTGAAAAGTGCACATGAGGTTTCTCTTGTCTCACGTGTACTCCACTTCCTTCGTGATGATCTGTTGATAAGAGTTTTACAAGCTCACCATTTTCAACAGAATAACTATCAATCGTACCTAAATGATAGTTCGCTGATAATAAAGTGTTTTTATCCGAGTTTAACTCTACGTAACAAGGAGGATTTCCTTCTTGGGCAATCGATGTTAATTCCTTCAAATCACCATTTTCTTGAACTTCAAAGCTTGTAACAGCACCTTTTCCATCTACTCTTGATACACTATATAAATATTTATTATCATTTGACAATGCTAAATACGTTGGATTATCAACCTTAGCTACATTTCTAACTTCTAGTACTTTCCCTTCTTCAGATAGCTCAACTAAGTATATTCCTTCACTATCTTGTTTTGTGTATGTTCCAATATATGCTCTTACCATTATTTTTCCTCCTACTTTCTATAAACTTATTATAACATTTTCCAAAAAAATTTTATAAAATTTTCTCTCGCCTATAATTCGTATAAATCAAAATTATCGTTTTTTTTGAAAAGTTAAAATCTCATTTTACGAATTTTCTATCCCTTTCACAAAGTTAAAATTCGTTTTTAACTGTTTTTTCGTTAAAAAATCAATATTTCATCAGAAAAATTCACAAAAATTCTAACATTTAAGATTTTACATATCTTCAACTTCTTGATATAATAGTTTATATTAATAAAAGTATATTTTAGGAGGAAAACCGTGAAACACGAATTTATATTAGTTCTAGACTTCGGTAGTCAATATAACCAACTTATCACTCGCCGTGTACGTGAGCTTGGTGTATATTCTGAACTACACGACAATGAAATTTCTATTGAAGAAATCAAAAAAATGAACCCTAAAGGAATTATCCTTTCAGGTGGACCTAACTCAGTATATGAAGAAAACTCTCTTACAATTGATGATGAGATTTTCAACCTAGGTATTCCTGTATTAGGAATTTGTTACGGAATGCAACTTATGCAACACAAACTAGGAGGAAAAGTAGAATCTGCGACTAGTAGAGAATACGGAGCTCACAATGTTGACGTAACTCCAGGAGCTAAATTATTCGAAGGTACTCCTGCAACCCAACAAGTATTAATGAGTCACTCTGATAAAGTTGTTGAACTTGCTGAAGGATTCAAAGTTGTAGCGACAAGTGATAACTGCCCAATCGCTGCTGCTGAAAACGTAGAAAAAGATTTCTACTGCTTCCAATTCCACCCAGAAGTACGTCACTCAGAATACGGGTATGACTTAATTAAAAACTTCATCCGTAATGTATGTAAATGTACTGAAAACTGGACTATCCAAAACTTCATCGATGAAAAAATTGAAGAAATTCGTGCAGAAGTTGGAGATCAAAAAGTTCTTTGTGCACTATCTGGTGGTGTAGATTCATCAGTTGTAGCAGCCCTACTAGACAAAGCAATCGGAGATCAACTAATCTGTATGTTTATCGACCACGGTTTACTTCGTAAAGGTGAAGCTGAAGCTGTAATGAACACATTCAGTAAAGAAATCGAAGGTGGATTCAACATGAATCTAATCAAAGTCGACGCTAAAGATAGATTCCTTGGGAAACTTAAAGGTGTAAGTGATCCAGAACAAAAACGTAAAATTATCGGTAATGAATTCGTTTATGTATTTGATGAAGAATGTGCTAAACTTCACGATGTTCCATTCTTAGCTCAAGGTACTCTTTACACTGACGTTATTGAATCAGGAACTAAGAATGCACAAACAATCAAATCTCACCACAACGTAGGTGGATTACCAGAAGATATGCGTTTCTCTCTAATCGAGCCACTTAACACTCTATTCAAAGATGAGGTTCGTGCATTAGGTGAAGCTCTTGGTCTTCCTCACGAAATCGTTTGGCGTCAACCATTCCCAGGACCAGGACTTGGTATCCGTGTTCTTGGAGAAGTAACAGAAGAAAAACTTCAAATCGTTCGTGACAGTGACTTCATCTTACGTGATGTTATCGCTAAACGCGGATTAGAAGGAGAAATCTGGCAATACTTCACATGTCTTCCAGATATTCGCTCAGTAGGAGTTATGGGAGATGTTCGTACATATGACTACACAGTTGCAGTTCGTGCCGTAACAAGTATCGATGGTATGACAGCAAGCTGGGCTCACATTCCATTTGAAGTACTTGAAGAGATCTCAGCTCGTATCGTAAACGAAGTTGCTCACGTTAACCGCGTAGTCTACGATATTACAAGTAAGCCTCCGGCAACGATAGAATGGGAATAGCCTTAAAGGACTAAAAACCCTTAATATAACTGACTTTTAGAAATTATATATAAACTAAACCCCACCAATAATTTTTGGTGGGGTCTTTTTGTTAAAATCTTTGATTTCTTACCTTATCTACACTAAAATATAAATATGAAAATAGGTAATGCAGAATAATACATTCAACAACAAATTTAATTAAAATAGCAACATTTCAATTTCTTGTCACTACTTGTATGATACTTATTAGCTGTGTTATAATTAAATGGAATTATAATTTTAAGAGGAAAATAATATGGATTTAATAATTAAAGAAATAATAGACAAGAAAGAAAAAGAAATAATATCTAAAGAGGTCCTTTACGACCTCCCTGAATGGTTTGGTCTACCTGAAAGTACAGAAGAGTATATTAAAGATTCACAAGATAAACCATTTTTGGCTTGCTATGCGGATAATGAAGTTGCAGGTTTTATCGTATTAAACGCAACAAGTAAGGATACTGCAGATATTTTTGTAATGGGTATAAAGAAACAATTTCATAGAATGGGAATTGGAACAAAACTAAATACAGAATTTGAAAATATGGCAAAAACTCTTGGATATTCTTACTCGCAGGTGAAAACTGTAAAAATGGGACACTACAAAGAATATGATATTACTAATGAATTCTATATCGCAATGGGTTATAAAGAATTAGAATGTTTCCCTACCTTATGGGACGAATGGAATCCATGTCAAATATATATTAAATATTTAGGGGAATAATACTTCAATAATGTTTTATTTATAAAAAAAATATTTTAGTATCTAAAAGCTCGATGAGTAAAAATAAAAGTAGTATATTCACCAAGAAACTTGATATAGTTTACTTTTAAGAACCAAATACAGGATAAATACAAATTTATACCCTTCCATTTTCCCTAGAAATAATTTTCGGTGGGGTCTTTTTATTAAAATCTTTGATTTCTTACCTTATATATGCTAAAATATAGATATAAAAAAGAAAGAGCCGTTTTAAAGACGGTGACTCGAATATTTTAGTATTAAATAACTATCTTACCCCAAGCCAAAGTGTAAAGATGGTTATTTTTTATTGTCTTTTTTTAACGCTACAATACATGCACTAACTACTGAAACAATCAATAGATTTATTCCAATAATCGTCTGTACAATTTCGTAAGCTGACAACTTGCTACTCCTTTCATCAAGATTTCAGTGTATGCGAGCATAGCACCATCCCCTTTCAATTTGAAGTAGCCACCATCTTTATCGGGAACTAATGCCCCCTAACTTCTCTCTCCAGTTTCGATTATATCAAATTAAACTATCATAATCAACTATTTATAAATACTAATATATCAGCACTTTTTACTAAATAATTATACTTTTTATACCCTGCCATTTCCCCTGCCAATATAAAAAACAAAGTCGATACTCCCTATGATATCAACTACTCAGGATAGATTCTTCCCCTATCGAATGGGAGTAACTTTTAAAAGTCAAGAAACCTTGCTATAACTGATTTTAAGAAATATTATATAGATTAAAAACAAGTTAAAACACTTTGGATTGTCTCCAAAGTGTCTCCAAAACCCCCACCAATTATTTTTTGATGGGGGTTATTTTATAGTTATAATAATGATAAAAATAATCTATATCTTTTATAAAAAGTATTTACAAAGAAATTTCTAAGACATATAATTAAATGGAGTATCACTAAATCGTTTTGATTTCCTAGTTACTTATTACAATAAAAATAAAAAGGAGATACATATTATATGTACAAAAAACTTATAGCTATAGTATCTAGTCTTATAGCTTTAATAGTTATTGCTAGTGGGATTTATTACTTCTTCGGTTCTAATAATTCTATAAAAGAAGAACATACTAAATACCTAGCTCTTATAAATGATAGTCATGATTTTAAAGGGGGACTTGCTGGATTAGAAACTCTTGACAACGAGAAAGGTCAAGAAGCATTCAAAAACATTAAAACTGAAATTAAAATCGCTAAAGAATTAAAAAATACTGATGTAAGTCTAGATAACAAAGATGTAGATGCTGCTAAGAAATCCCTAGATAAAGTAGATTCTCTTACTACTGATAATTCTTTCGATAAAGCAATTGAATGGTTAAAAGAAGATATTACTAACTACGAAAAAGCTCAAAAAGAAATCAAAGATGCTAAATCTGACGATATCAATTCAATACTTGATAAGTATAAATTCAAACATAGTGCTTTAAAAGTGAAACTGAGTGAAAGCAACTCTAGTTCTCAGAAAAACGTAGAAACTGAAAAACAAAATACTAGCGTAGAAACTAAACCTGTTAAAGCGTCTAGAAAAAATACTATGGGAGCTACAATACCTGATAATGTAACAAGTCTCCAACAAGAATGGATAAGAAGAGGTGGCGATGCAGAGATGTTAACTACTGTTAGAAACTCATATAAAAATGTTGAAAAAATAACAACTAATTTTAACTCTCTTCACCAAGCAAATCCCGATGACCCTATCACAATTTATTTGGAGATGAGAGATGGAACAAGAAAAACTGCTGAGTTTGATTACGCTTGGGCCAGCGGGGCTTTCGTAGGATATACAGTCCATGTATTTGATGATAATTTTTATATCACTGTAAATTAATAATAATATATAAAACCTTGGAACATTTTATGATTAGAGATGTTCTGAGGTTTCTAGTTTATCCACCACCTCTCATTGACGTAATCATACTATTATTCTATAATTATTTATGTAAGATAATAAAAGGAGAATTTTATGAATAAAAAGAACAAAACTATAATATCAATTGTTTCGATAATCGCTGCTCTTGTTATTTGTTTTTTCGGATATAATCTTTATCAAAAAAAACAGGCTGAAGTTGTTTCAGCAGAGAAATTAACAGCACTACATGAACTAACAAAACAATTTAATGATGAAAATGATAGAAATAATAAATTTAACCTACTAAAAGACACTCTAGACGAACAATCAAAATACAATCTAAATTCTTATAAAGACCCAAAGGTTAAAGATGAATTTAAAAATAGTATAAATATCATGAGAGATTATTTCCATAGAGATTATGACAATACTATAAAAGAAAACAATATCTCAGATCTTAATAACACTTCTGACGAAAGTAAATTTTCTGATAAGAAAGCAAAATTAGATGATTTAACAAAAGTTATAGAAAAAGAAAAAGACGTTACTTTTGAAACTGAAGAACAGGCTCAAGAAAAGAAATCTGAAGTGGAAAAACTTATAAAACAATATGAAGAACGTATAACTGCATTAGGTAAAAAAGAGAAAGAGACAAAAACAGAAGAAAAAAGAAATGGCTCATCAGATAATATTGGAGAAAAGGCTGTAACTATGACTTCTACTCATTATGAGAATGAGTACTTTATCGTCGATGTACCTGCTAAATGGTCTGGGAAATGGTCTATTAGTAAAACTATAGACACAAAAAATCTTGGAACGCCTTCTCAACCAGCTATAACATATATGTTTGGTCGTTCTGGTGATAATCCTATGTTCGGTGGCGGTGGACAAACCGTACATGTTTATCCTAATGGATTACCAAGCAAGGCAAACTCAGTTAAAGAATGGACAAAATTTGGTTCTAATATCTATGTAGGAGCCGGCGCTAGTAGTGGTTTCTTTAACGAAAAAAATGAAACATACTATAGGGAAGAAATGGCTAAAATACGTGCTAAATAAGATAAAATACCTCAATCAAATCAGTGATTGAGGTGTTCTTTTATATAGTTTCCTTATTATCAATTATAATTAATCTTAAGATGGCTTTTATTAATAAGTTAACCTTTCTCTACTGACTATTATTGACGTAGCCTTGATATTATTCTATAATTATTTATGTAGAAGAATACAAGGAGAATTTTATGAACAGAAATAATAAAACTATAATATCAATTGTTTCAGTAATCATTGCAGTAGTTATTTGTTTCTTCGGATATAATTTCTATCAAAAGAAACAGGCAGAAGTTGTTTCAGCAGAAAAATTAACTGCTATACATGAAGTCATAAAAAAATTCAATGACGGAAATGATAGAAATGAACGATTAAACTTATTAAAAGACACTCTTGACGAACAATCAAAATACAATTTAAATTCTTACAAAGATTCAAAAGTTCAAGATGAATATAAAAACAGCATAACTACAATGCGTACTTACTTCCAAAACGATTATGATAGCACTATTAAAACAAACACTCTATCAGATATCAGTACTGTATCCGATGAGAAAGTAATTTCAGATAATAAGACAAAATTAGATGAATTAACTAAAACAATAGATAAAGAAAAAGATATTACTTTTGAAACAGAGCAACAAGCACAAAACAAGCAAGCCGAAATAGAAAAACTTGTAAAAAAATACGAAGAACATATAAATGAACTAAAAGCCAAATCGAAAGATAGTAAAACAAATAAAGAGAATTCAGTAAAAAATAGTGAAGAAAAATCAGGAAAATCGAATGCGACACACTACGAAAATGAATATTTTAGCGTAGACGTACCACAAAAATGGGATAAAATATGGTCGTTATCTATGGATGTTGATTCTAGCAATTTAGGAACACCATCTCAACCTGCCATAATTTATTCATTTAAACATGATCCTGAAGGTAACGTCCCCTTTGGTGGAGCTCAGACAATCTACGTCTTCCCTGATGGAGTACCTAGTAAGAGCGAATCTTCACCAATGCTAAAAAAATAAGCTCAAATGTCTACTTAGGACCTGGAGCTGCTTCTGGTTTCTTCTCAACAGATGGAAGACCTGATAGAGCAACTATTAAAGTTAAATAATACAATAACACCTCAATCAAATTTAGATTGAGGTGTTTGTTTCTATGCAGTTTGAACATCAGCAACATAATATTTAGACTTACTGTGTCCACCTGTATAATTTTTATTATTAAGTTTTAATGTTATTGTTGAAATTTTTGTTTTCGTCATAGCATCTAGTACATCAATCTTTATGCTATCCCCTTCTGTTTTCCAGTTTTCTTTTTTATCTAATACCTGTGGATAATTGTGTCCTCTTTCAACAGATACGAATACAAGTGTATTATCTTCTTTGTAGTAGTTTATCTCGCTATCTTTAGGGAATGTAGTCGCAGCAGAAGACTTACCTTCAATCTCACTGAAAGCTGGACTTTGTAGTAACTCTAATGCTTCTTCTTTAGAGTATGTTTTATCAGAAAATTCATTAACTACATCTACGAAATCTTGTACCGAAACTTTCGCTAATGGTACTCCTTCTGGTGAATTAAATTTTGTAGATTTATCTTGAGTAATCCACGCTAATAAGTTTGTTTGTTCATTTAATTTTGATAAATCATTTCCAGAAATAGCTACTAAGTGAGCTAATTTCTCTGCAGCTGCTAAATCATGTTTAACTTCTGCTTTTTCCTTTGAAGCTGTTTCTTTATTCTCTGTATTTTCTTTTTTATTTTCTTTTTGCTCTGGGTTATTTTTTTGATCTGAAGTTTTTGAAGCCTCTTTCCCTGCACATCCTGTTATAGCTAGGGCACCTGCCGCAAGTAACATTAATAACTTTTTATTCATATACTCATCTCCTTTTTTTATTTATCTATATTATACCATATTTTAGTGATAAAAAAAGTAGTCCCTGAAACTTATAGATTTCAAAGACTACTGTATATATTATCT
Organism: Gemella sp. 20925_1_85; assembly: GCF_041433735.1. Classification (NCBI taxonomy): domain Bacteria; kingdom Bacillati; phylum Bacillota; class Bacilli; order Caryophanales; family Gemellaceae; genus Gemella; species Gemella sp. 20925_1_85. The sequence goes on from NZ_JAPWCC010000014.1 coordinate 27,323, forward strand.
TAAACCTTTATCGTATGGAATACCAAGTGCTTCTGGAGTAGCAGTTTTCTTAGAAAATACGATAAGTGCAATAATTGTAGCTACGAATGGGAACATGTTCCAGAATGATACCGGAATTGGTAGGTCTGGTGCTAAGATAGAAACTTTCTCAGCGAATACTTTAGTTCCTCCGAAGAATAACGAAGCTAACGTGATTGTAATTGGGTTATATTTACCAAAGATTAATGCTGCTAATGCTAAGTATCCGAATCCGTATACTGTGATTGCTGCGTTGAATCCTTGAGAGAATGTAGTTGCAATGATAGCTCCAGCTAATCCTGCTAAACATCCTGAGATAAATACCCCAATGTAACGGTATTTAAATACGTTTAATCCAAGTGAATCACTCGCCTGTGGGTTTTCCCCTACAGAACGTAAACGTAATCCGAATGGACGTTTGTAAATTACATAATATGTTACAATTACTAGAATTACAGCTATAAATACTGTTGGGTAAATAGTAAATTTACCAAATACTGTATATCTTGGGAAACCACTTGCTAATAATAATTCATATGTACCATTAAAGTGGTTAACTAAGAATAACGCTATAGCTGGTGTAATTAAGTTAATCGCCGTACCTGAGATAACTTGGTCAGCTTTTAAGTTAATACTGATATATGCGTGGATTAATGACATTAAACCACCAGCAAGTGTTGCAACAACTAAACAAATTACTAATTGGAATAATGTTGGAGATCCATCGAACACTGATAATGCTAATAGTGATGCGACGAATGATCCGAAGATTACGAAACCGTCAAGGGCAATGTTAACAACCCCACTTTTTTCTGAATAGAAACCACCGATGGCAGCTATAAGAATAGGTGCAGTATATTGTAACATTGAGTCTAATAGTGATAATACTGTATCCATCTATTTGTCTCCTTTCTGTTTCTTACTACTAAATAATTTATCAAGCAACTTGTTATCAAAGATAGCTTTAGCTGCAACGAATAATACGATTAATCCGATTAAAATATTCGCGATATCTTTTGGAATACCGATGAATGATAATTGTGGAGTTAGTACTCCTAGGAATCCGAATAATAATGCTCCTAATAATGATCCTAACGCAGTGTTAGCTCCGATTAAAGCAACCGCGATTCCCATGTATCCAAATCCTTGGAATGTTGAACCTGCAACTACTTGTCCTACAGGTCCCATGTTGTAAAGTGCTCCACCTAGACCGGCGAAAGCTCCTGAAATAGCCATAGATAATACAGTGTTTCTGTTAACTTTCATACCTACGAATTTTGATGCATTCGGGTTAAATCCTACAGAACGTAATTCATAACCGAAAACTGTTTTTTCCATTACGATATAGAAAATAATAACACTAAAAATAGCTAAGAATAAATCTGTTCCTAAACGGTAGTTGTTGAAAATACCTTCTACTAAACTATTTTGTAAATACCCTGTTCCATCAGCTGAAACGATAGGTTTAGAAATGATATCGTTAGTCCCTTTAATATATTTAGGTACAGCAAATTGTACGAAATACAAAGCTGTGTAGTTTAACATGATTGTTACAACTACTTCACTGATATTGAATCTAGCTTTTAAGTAACCTGCAATAGCAGCCCAAAGACCACCTACTACAATCCCAACTAAAATACTAGTAATTAATACTAAATAGAAGTTCATACCTTCCATTTTAATCGCAACAAGTCCAGCGAAAAGTCCACCCATAATGAATTGACCTTCTGCACCAATGTTGAATAAACCTGTTCTAAATGCAAATGCAACAGATAATCCAGTACAAATAAGTGGAATTGTTGATACGAAAATTTCAGCTATACTGTTTGAGTCTGAGAAAATATCTCCAACTACTCCAAACACATCTCCTGGTGCTGCCCCTATCGCTGAAATAAGAATCGCCCCAATAATAAATGAAGCTAATATCGGTAGCACCGCATTAGTTAAAACTTTTTTTAACATACGTTCTCCTCTCTACTTCTTAACCCCTGCCATAAGCAGACCAAGTTGTTCTTTTGTTACATTTTCGTCATTATCAACGATATCAATAATGTTACCATTGTGAATAACTGCAATTCTATCAGATAATGTTAAGATTTCATCTAAGTCAAATGAAATTAAAAGTACACCATTACCTTTATCACGGTAGTCGATTAGCATTTTGTGAATACCATTAATAGCTCCAACATCAAGTCCACGAGTAGGTTGTGTTGTTACTAATAATTTCGGATGTAATTCTAATGCACGCCCGATAATAAGTTTTTGTTGGTTACCACCACTCATACTACGAGCCGAAATTTTCTCATCACCTGCTTTACGAACATCGTATTTTTCACAGATTTCTTTTGCAAATTTAGAAATAACATTTTTCTTCAAGAATCCACGGTTAGAGAATTTTTCTGTGTAATAATTTTCTAAAACTGAGTTTTCTTCAACACTAAAGTCCAGTACAAGACCATCTTTGTGTCTATCTTCTGCAATAATCTCAAGTCCAAGTTCTTTACGTTTTGCAGTAGATAATGAATTGATTTCTTTTCCGTCGAAAATAATTTTACCTTTTGTTTCTTTAAGTAAAGCATTTAGTACTTCCACAAATTGTTGTTGACCATTTCCATCAACCCCTGCGATACCTAGAATTTCACGTTCACGTACATTTAAGTTGAAATCGTGAAGGATATCTTTTTTCTCAGCAGTATCTGCATATACCCCTGAAACTTCAAGTATATTTTTCTTACCTTCTCTTGAACGCTCATATTTAATTATTTCTAGATCTTTACCAATCATAAGACTAGCAAGTTGTTCTTTTGTAGTTTCTGCTATTTCAACAGTTCCAAAGTACTCGCCACGGCGAATAATACTACAACGATTCGCAACAGCCATAATTTCGTTAAGTTTGTGAGTAATTAATAAAATAGTTTTTCCTTCTGCTTGAAGATTTTTAAGAATAGCTAAGAATTCTTTAATTTCAGCAGGAGTTAAAACTGCCGTAGGTTCGTCAAAAATTAAGATGTTTGCATCTCTATATAACATTTTTAGGATTTCTACCCTTTGTTGCATCCCGACACTAATATCCCCAACTAATGCTCTAGGATCAACTTCTAAACCATATTTTCTAGATAGTTCTGTAATCTTTTCAGCTGCTCTATCTAAATCAATTTTTCCACCTTTTACTTCTTCCATACCTAAAATAATATTTTCAGCAACAGTGAAGTTTTTAATAAGTTTGAAGTGTTGGTGTACCATACCAATCCCTAATTTATTCGCATGCTTAGGATCTTTAATATCAACTTCCGTACCATTCAACTTAATAACACCGGCTTCTTGATGGTACATACCAAAAAGAACCGACATCAACGTAGATTTTCCAGCACCATTTTCACCAAGTAAGGCATGAATTTCATTGTTCTTTACTTGAATAGTGATATCTTTATTTGCGTAGAAGTCGCCAAACTTTTTAGTTATGTTTAGCATTTCTATAGCGTACATATCTTTACCTCTCTTTTATATATTCTTACATACTATATATTATAATATATTTTGACAAAGTAGTATAGCTTTTTAAAGTATTTTTTTATTTATATTAAATATTAATTTACTACACAGTAAATTAATTAAAATCTATACTGTATTCGTTTTAACATTTTATAATATAATACGATTTTTCTAACTTAAATAATCATCAATACAATATAAATTTTTTAATACTATTTAAGAAATTTAATAATAATTATCATAAAAAAAGACCTAGCAAATGCTAGGCCTTTTTACTATAAACTTTTTAAAATTAAAGTTCTCCGTCGATATTAGCTTTATCAGCTACACCAGCTGCATCTGCTGCAACTGTTGCTTTTCCAGCTTTAAGATCTTCAACAACTGTTTTAATTTTACCTTTGATATCATCGCTTAAGTTAGGGTTTTCTGCTGGAAGTCCAACACCATCTTCTTTAATAGTGAAGACTTTAGCTGTTCCACCTTCAAATTTGTTAGCTTTGATAGCGTCTAAGATGTTAGCAACTGCTACGTCGATACGTTTAACAGCTGAAGTTAAGATAACTGATTTTTCAACATCTTTTCCATCTTTATCTTTAGCTTTGAATACACCTTCAGAATATTGGTCTTTATCTACACCAACGATCCAGTGTTTAACTTCTCCGCTTTCTTTAAGATCTTTAGTTGCTCTTTCTTGAGCTTCTTTAATAGATCCACTTCCAGTACCACCAGCTGCTACGAAGATTACGTCAGCACCAGCATCGTACATAGTTGCTGCTAAAGTTTTACCTTTGTTAGTGTCGTTGAATGAACCACTGTAGTTGTAAACAACTTTGATGTCTTTTTTAGCTGCTTTAGCACCTTGAACGAATCCAACACCAAATTTAACTACTGCAGGAATTTTAGCTCCACCAATGTATCCAACTTTACCAGTTTTTGATTGTAAAGCTGCTGCATATCCAGCTAAGTATCCAGCTTCGTGTTCTGAGAATGTTACAGAAGCAACGTTTTTGTTTTGAACTACACCATCGATGAAAATGAATTTTTTATCTGCAAATGAATCTGCAACTTTTGGTAATTCTTTTTCAAAGTAGAAACCAGCTAATGAAATTACGTCAGAAGCTTTTGCTGCATTTTGTAAGTTAGCTGCAATGTCACTTTGGTTTTTAGTTTCGATTGGGTTAAGTGCTTTTCCACCATTTTTTTCAGCCCAAGCTTTTACAGTTTCAACGTTACTTTGGTTAAAACTTTTATCTTTTGCTCCACCTTCGTCAGTTACAACACCGATTTTTAATCCAGAGTTGTTAGAAGATGAATTTCCGTTAGATGATTTAGAAGAACATCCAACAATAATTAATGCTGCTGATAAAACAACTGCTATTAACGAAAATACCTTTTTCATAAATAAAAAGTCTCCTTTATTTGTATATTGTTTATATCTAAATAATACCACATTATCTTTGAAACTTCAACGATTTATTTTTGAAATGTTAACATTTTTTTATAATGTTCGTTTTACAATTATAAAAAGCTATGAAAACAACATTCACAGCTTATATCATATCTATTCTGCTTCATTTCCATATAATTATTTTGAAATTATAAAGCATTTTCAAAACATTAATAACGTTTACAATTTAATACGAATTTTTATATGAAACGTATTATTACACATTAATTAAATAAAACAAAATAATACTACTAAAACAGGATTATCTATAAATTAAAAAATTACGAACTTTTAAATAACCTACACTTATAATAAACAATTATTACACACTAATGATTGTAGATAAATAAAAAAATCTCTATAAAACTTTAGGTTCTATAGAGATTCTAACACTAAATAATATTACAACTCACCGTCAATATTATTTTTATCACTTAATTTATCAGCTTCAGCCACAACTGTCTCTTTACCAGCTTTTAGCTCTGAAATTTTATTTTTGATTTTTGATTTAGTTTCATCATTTAAGTTAGGATTTTCTAAAGTTAATTCAATACCATCTTCTTTAATAGTGAAGATATGCTCTTTTCCACCTTCGAATTTACCTTCTTTGATACTGTCTAACACATTTTTCACTGCAACGTCTACACGTTTAATAACTGATGCTACAACAACTGATTTTTCAACATCTTTTCCATCTTTGTCCTTAGCTTTAAAGATTCCATCAGTATATTGGTCTTTATCAACACCTACGATCCAGTGTTTGATTTCTCCGCTTTCTTTTAGGTCTTGTGTAGCTCTTTCTTGCGCTTCTTTAATAGCTCCATTACCAGTTCCACCTGCTGCTACGAAGATTACATCAGCCCCTGTATCATACATAGTTGCTGCTATTGTTTTACCTTTATTTGTATCACTAAATGATCCGCTGTAGTTATACACTACTTTAATATCTTTATTTGCTGCTTTTGCACCTTGTACAAATCCAATTCCAAATCTTGCTACTGTAGGAATTTTTGCTCCACCGATAAATCCAACTTTACCAGTTTTAGATTGTAATGCTGCTGCATGCCCTGCTAAATATCCTGCTTCTTGTTCTGCAAAAGTAACAGAAGCTACGTTTGCTTTTTCTACTACTCCATCGATAAAAATATATTTTTTATCTGGGAAGGCATCTGCCATTTTTGGTAATTCTTTTTCAAAATAAAAACCTGCTAATGAAACTACATCAGCTGCTTTAGAAGCACTTTGCATATTAGCTGCTAAATCTGAATGATTTTTTGTTTCAACCGGAGTTAATGCTTTACCTCCATTTTTTTCTACCCATGAAGTTAACGCCTCTGCATTACTTTGGTTAAAGCTCTTATCTTTTGCTCCACCTTCATCAGTTACGACAACAACTTTTAAGTTAGACTTATTAGTTGAATTGTCTTTTGACGATTTAGACGAACATCCTGTAACAACTAAAATAGCAGATAATACTATCGCTACAAATAAAAATAATTTTCTCATATTAAATATTAATCTCCTTACGATTAAAAATTGTTTTTAAAAAAAGATAATATCATATATTTAATGACAAAGTCAAATCGGTATATAGCTCCATAATTCAATTCTAGTTAACGTTCGGATTTATTTGAAAGTGTTATCTTCCTTTATATTTTAAGATTTAAAAAGTTATACTGTTTTCGTCTATGTTTGTACACATTTTTTTATTCTACATAAAAATATTATCGCTTTTTTAAAAAATACAGTAACGTTCCCACCCACTATACTTTAGTACTTAGCAATCATTTAATGCCCAAAAATTTTACAACTACACATGAAATATTGAAATTTTTAAAGTTTTTTTGTTTTTTAAAAGTTCGTTTTAATGTCACTAAAAGGAACCATCAATAATGATGGTTCCTACTAATTAATATTTTTAAACAATCCCTATAATAATTTATACTATAGTTCCCCTTCGATATTCGTAGCTGCTCCTTTTGCTTTAAGTTCATCTCCAGTAGCTACTACTTCAGCTTTTCCTGATTTTAATTCTTCTACTGCTTTAGCAATTTTTGTTTTTGCTTCTTCGCTTAGGTTAGGATTTTCTTTTGGAATTCCTACCCCATTTTCTTTAATACCAAAGATATGCTCACCTTTAGTGAATTTACCTTCTTTGATTTCATTTAAGATTTTTGTTACAGCTACTTCGATATTTTTAACAGCAGAAGTTAAGATTGCAGATTTTTGATATTCTTTTCCATCTTTATCTTTCCCTTTAAAGATACCTTCTTCATATTGGTCTTTATCAACACCAACAACCCAGTGTTTAATCTCTCCACTCTTAGACATGTCGATTATTCCACGTTCTTTAGCTTCTGAAATTACACCGTTACCTGTATTCCCAGCAGCAACGAAAATTACATCTGCTCCTGAGTCATACATAGTAGCCGCTAATGTTTTCCCTTTATTTGTGTCTGAGAATGTTCCACTGTAATTATACATTACTTTAATATCACTTTTAGCTGCTTTTGCACCTTGTACGAATCCAATTCCAAATCGTTCTACTGGCGGAATTTTAGTTCCTCCGATAAATCCAACTTTTCCTGTTTTAGACTGTAAAGCTGCTGCATACCCTGCTAAATAACCTGCTTCTTGTTCTTTAAAAATTAATGAAGCAATATTTGGAGCATCTACAAAACTATCTACATACATGAATTTTTTATCTTTATATTGTTCTGCGGTTTTTGTAATTTCTTTTTCAAATTCAAATCCAGCTAAAGATACAATATCAGATACCTTCGCAGCATTTTGCAAGTTCGCAGCTAAGTCTGCTTGATTCTTCGTTTCAATAACAACTGGATCTTTTGCTCCATTTGCTTTTGCCCATGATTGAATCGCCTCTACATTAGCTTGGTTAAAACTCTTATCTTTTGCTCCACCTTCACCAGTTACAACACCAATCTTATAGGCATTCTTGCCATCAGATTTCGTATCGTTCTTAGCACTCTTTGAAGAACAACCAACAACAATTAATGATAATGCAACTAAAATTGCAAATATAGTACGTAATTTTTTCATAATCTCCTCCTAAAAATCTTTATGTACTAAGTTCATAATACAATATTTTTAAAACGCTTGCAAATATTTTTTTGAACTTTTTTAAAATTTTTTAACACAACTAAAAATTTGATTAAATAAATCATAGTACTTTAGTACCTATTAATATCCATTTTTCTATTTTAATAGCATCATTAAAAATAACATAAACGTATTTATATTAATAATACAAACGTTGATAATAATTAATATAAAATTATATATTTTCTGAATTTTTTATGCTATAATAACTTTGATAAAGCATTTTCAGGAGGAATTTATATTATGACATATTATCAAAATATTATTGAAACGGCAAACTATATCATAAAATATTTTGGAGAACAAATTGACTACGCTGTAGTTTTAGGAAGTGGAATTACATTAGAATTAGAGGATCAACAAGAACTTGGATACGAAGCTATTCCACTTTTCCCAGGAAATAAGCATGCTAATCGTGTTAAAGGACATGCAAATAAACTAACTTTCGGAAAGATTTCTGGAAAAAATGTATTAGTATTAAATGGACGTCTTCACTACTATGAAGGATACAGCATGAAAGATGTTGCCTTTATGACATACGTTGTTAAACACCTTGGAGTAAAAGGATTATTCATCACAAATGCTTGTGGCGCTATCAACACTAACTTCAGCGAAGGAGATATCGTTTGTCTTGATGACTTCATCTCTCTTGTAAGCAACAATCCATTAATGGGAGAAAACGAACCACGTCTTGGAGAAAGATTTGTTGATATGACTACTCCATTCGATCCATACTTAGTAGAAAACTTACATAAATCAGCTAAGAAATTAGATATTACATTACACACTGGTGTTTACGGATTCTTCCAAGGACCTTACTTCGAAACACGCGCAGAGATTCGTGCATTCAAAACTATGGGATGTGACCTTGTAGGTATGTCTACAGTGCCAGAAGTAATCGCTGCTAACCACGCATCACTTCCAGTTGCAGTATTAGCATGTGCTACTAATATGGCTACAGGTGTTCAAGAGAAAAAACACGATCACGAGCACGTTCTACAAACAGCACAAAAAATTAGTGTAAACCTGAAAAAACTTTTAATTGAAACATTAGAAAACTTAAAATAATAAGGAGTAAAAATTATGGAAAAAACTATTTTCGAAAAAATCATTGATGGAGAAATCCCAAGCTATAAAGTATATGAAGATGAGCATGTATACAGCTTTCTAGATGTGTTCCCTATTACAAAAGGACACACTTTAGTAATTCCTAAAAAACACAGCAGAAATATTTTTGATTGTGATCCTGAAACAGCAGCTAACATTGGACGAGTTCTTCCAAAAATTGCTAACGCTGTAAAAGAAGCGTATGGTTGTGACGGAGTAAATATCTTCCAAAACAACGAAGAATACGCTGGACAAAGTGTCTTCCACCTTCACTTCCACATCGTACCAAGATATAAAGATAAAGATGTAAACTTCGATAACTTAGAAGTTAAATGGCCGCCTCAAAAAGTTGAGCCTGCTGAATTCGAAGAAATTAGAAAAGCAATCGCTGATAGACTATAAAAATAAGAAACTAGGTAGCTATAAGTAGTTACCTAGTTTCTTATTATTCAGCAAATCCAGACTATACAAAAAATACGAACTCAAGCTTCTTATTCTGAATTCAAATTCTTACTATAAAAAAATCGAGGATGAGAATTTTTTCTCATACCTCGCATTCAATATTTATTATATTATTTTTTTCCTTCTTTTGAAGCGAATAAAGATACGATAGAATCTAGAGTTGTTTTTGGTTTTTCTTCTACAACTTCTTCTACCTCTTCTTTAACTTCTTCTGCTTTTTCAATTACTGGAGCTACCGCTTCATGAATTTCTTCAAATGTAGGTTCTACTTTTTCTTCATAGTGATCTACAACTGTTTCTTTTGCACTCTCTACAACTTCTTCTACTTTTGAGAAAGTAGGTTCTGCAGCTGGCGCAAGAGTTTCTTTTACTTCCTCAACTACTTCTTCTGCTTTCTCTACAGCAGGAGCCGCTACTTCTTCTACTTTTTCTACAACTGGAGCTGCTACTTCTTGTGCTTTTTCTACTACAGGTTCTGAAGCTTCTTTCACATCTTCTACTTTCTCAGTTACTTCTGCAACAACTTCTTCTTTAACCTCTTCGGCTTTTGCTCCTAATTCTACGAAGTTCTCTTCTACTTTTTCAAATTCTGCAGTCGCAGTTAATTCTTCTAGTTTTTCTTTAGCAAGATCTTGTTCTTCTTGTGTTTTTGCTTCTAATTCTTGAGTTTTTTCATTAATAATTGCTGTTAGTTTTTCAATACCATTTTTAGTATTTTCTTTCAGTAATTCTTTATGTTTTTCTAACTCCTTAGGATTTTTATAATAATAAGCTCCTAACGCACTCACTGCTCCTAATAAAGCACCTTTAAAAATTTTACCCATGTTTAATTTCCTCCTAAATTCTTATCAGTATTGATTTTATCAAAAAAATCAGATAATGTAAAGGATTTAAAGGATTTTATTTTTATAGATTAAGTTTTTATGCTAATCATATTAAAAGAGTATAGAAGCAACATTCAAAAATATACCACTGAATGTCGCTTCTATTAGAAATTATTTTTATTTTAAATGTTTAACCCTTGCTACAATTTCTTTGTGTCGTCCTTTAATCATAGGTCGTGCTTGAGGATTTCCTAAATAGCCACATGTTCTCTTCACAACATCACAGCTTTTCGGATCTCTATTTCCACATTCTGGGCATTTAAATCCTTTTTTAGTAGGTTCAAATTCTCCCTCATATCCACATTTATAACAACGGTCAATCGGTGTATTTGTTCCTAAGTATCCTACCTTGTCATAAGCAAAGTCCCATACCGCTTCTAATGCCTTTGGATTTTGTTTCAACACTGGATACTCACAATAATGTATGAATCCACCGCTAGCATAATATGGATAATCCTTTTCAAACTCTAACTTCTCAAAAGGTGTTGGATTTTTCCTTACATCATAATGATATGAATTCGTATAATATTCTTTGTCCGTTATATTTTCTACAATACCGAACTTCTCAGTATCCATACGGCAGAATCTATCAGTTAGCGATTCACTAGGAGTTGAGTAAATACTATACCAGTAATCTCCTTCCGCAGTCCATTTATCCACACATTCCTTCATATAACGCATAATATCTAAAGTGAATTCTTTCGCCTCAGGATTCTTCTCCCATTCTCCTCCATAAAAGACACTTGCCACTTCATATAAACCTATATATCCTAATGATAATGTAGAACGTTTATTGTCAAATAATTGTTTTACCCTATCTTCAGGTTTAAGTCGTTTACCGAAAGCTCCGTGCATATAAAGAATCGGTGCATTTTGAGGTTTAGCCTCTCCACAGCGTTTCGCTCTGTAATCTAGCGCATCTTTACAAATTTCTAATCTCTCTTTAAAGATGTTCCAAAACTCTTCTTTATCTCCTTTTGATTCTAGCGCTACTCTAGGAAGGTTTAATGTTACCACCCCTAGATTCATACGCCCACTCTCAACTAACTCACCTTGTTCATTTCTCCATGCAGGTAAAAATGATCTACACCCCATCGGAGTCTTACAACTACCAGTAATCTTCGTAATCGTATCATACATAAGTACATCTGGGTACATTCTTTGAGTCGCACATGATAATGCAAGTTGTTTAACATCATAGTTAGAATCTGTTGGTTTTAAATTCAGACCATCTTTAATAACAAAAATCAATTTAGGAAAAATAGCAGTTCTTTTCTCTTTTCCTAATCCTTCAATTCTCACATTTAGAATAGCTTTTTGAATCTCTTTTTCAAAGTACCCTTCACCTAAACCAAACCCTAGAGACGTAAATGGTGTTTGTCCTTGAGATGAATACAAAGTATTAATTTCATATTCTAAAGATTGCATTGCATCAAAGATATCTTTCTTAGTTTTCTTATCAGCAAATGCTTTTTGTTTTTCCTCATCATCAATCCACTCTTGAGCCATTTTTAAATTCTTTTCATAGTTCAATTGTGCAAACGGTGCAAGAACTTCGTCAATTCTATCAGCACTGCATCCACCATACTGACTTGAAGCAACATTAGCGATAATTTGAGCCATTTGAGCAGTCGCTGTTTGAATACTCTTCGGACTATCTACATCTGCATTCCCAATTTTAAAACCTTTTGTTAACATCTCTTTAAAGTCAATTAAACAACAGTTTGTTAAAGGTTGATAAGGTGAGTAATCTAAGTCATGATAATGAATATCTCCCTTTTGGTGCGCATTAGCAACATGTTTTGGTAACATTTTAAGCCCAATTGCTTTGGCTACAATACCACTAGTTAAATCACGATGCGTATTAAATACTAAACTATCTTTATTAGCATTTTCATTTACCACATTCTCATCACGATTCACCAATTTTTCTATCGCTACATTTATGTCAAGACTACGTTCACGCTCAATATCACGTATACTTCTATAGCCTACATACTCTTCATAAATCGCCTCTTCTCCTAAAGTAAGAAGAGTATGCTCAACAATATTTTGAAGTTCATAGATCTTGATATCCCCTTTAAATCTATTAGCAATCTCTAAAATAACATTGTCCACAATACCATTAATATTAACACTATGGTTTTTGCCAAAGACAGAATGTACAGCTTTTTCTATCGCATTATAGATTTTTTCGGCATCAAACTTTACTATGCGTCCATCCCTTTTTATAACTAGTAAATTTTTTGTTAAACTTTCTACTTTCGCTTTTGTATATGAATATAAATTATTATTTTGCATGTTATCCCTCATTTCTATATAATTTTAGATTCATAAAAACATCATAATACTATCTTATCTCAAAAAAATTCCCCTGTCTATAGTTTTCATTTCCGGGAAATTTAGAAACGTTGTAGGCTAGCCTTTCAGCTAAATTGTGAATTTTTTTAGCTCTTCTGTTTTTCTAAGAAAATTTCAAAAACGTTATTATATAAAGGTTTATAGAGGTTAACATATACTTCTGTAGCAATTTTTAAACAACTAAATCTATAATACAGTTCAACTTTTCCTAATACAACGGCAATTAAAAATGATATTCAAAAAGTTCACTTCAACCTAAAATATTTATTTTTTTACCACTTAAACTATATTTTAATATAGAGATTTATGATAAAATTATATTAAACAATAAAGTGAGATATGTATATGAAAAAAACACAAATTGAAAAACTAACAGATCAATTATTTTCTATGGAAAATGATAGTTCACTATTAATAAACGAATTAGAACCTTATGTAGAATTATTTATGCACTACGAATGTGCTATGCTTGAAATTGAAACAAAACTAAATGTATTCGATAAAGAATTTTCTCTTCACGGCGAGAGCAACCCTATCGAGTCCGTTAACACTAGACTGAAGACTCCAATGAGCTTAATGAACAAGCTTAAACGTTTGGACTTACCTTTTGACATAAATACAATAAAAGAGAACATCTATGATGTTGCGGGTGTTCGTGTTATATGCTCATTCAAAAACGATGTTTATAAACTTGTCGACGCACTAAAGCAACAAGATGATCTTACGGTTATAGCTGAGAAAGACTATATTACAAACCACAAAGAAAATGGCTATAGAAGTTATCACCTTATCGTTAAGGTACCAATCTTCTTATCAGATAAAGTCGAACATGTGGCTGTTGAAGTTCAATTTAGAACAATAGCTATGGATTTCTGGGCAAGCTTAGAACACAAGCTTAGATACAAGAAAAATCTAAGTGAAGAGAAAGAAAAAGAAATAGCGCGTCGTCTTCAACTCTGTGCGGAGATAAGTGCTAAACTAGATAACCAAATGCAAAAGGTTAAAGAAATAATAGAAGATGATTCACAATTCTTATAAAAAAAGCTTGGATATTAGACATAACTAATATCCAAGCTTTTTTGTATTATTATCAACTTATTTTTCTTTACTATGCTTTACAGAATAAGCAAAGTAAATTACTAAACCTACTAAAATCCAACATCCAAAAATAACCCATGTTGAAAATTGAATACCATATAATAGTACGATAAACAATAATATTGATACTATTGGTAAATAAGGCATCCCCGGCATAGTGAATCCACGTTTCACATTAGGATACTCTCTTCTAATGACAAACATTGAATAACTTACCAACATAAATGCTATGATGTAAGAGACATTAGCTAAATCCGCTAATTGACCTAACGGTAAGAAACCAGTTAAAATTGCCATTAATAAACCAACTCCAATTGTTGTTGGACCTGGAACGCCACCTTTATTTAACGACGATAATTTCTTTGGTAATAGACCATCTCTACTCATCGTGAATAATATCCTTACAGCAGCAAACATCGTTCCCAATGGTCCAGATAAAAGACCAATTACCGCTCCTAAAGAAACTATTCCAGCTACCTTATCTTGTCCAACTACTCCAAGAACATACGCTAGGGCATCACCTTTTCCTAATTGGCTAAATGGTACCATTCCCGTTATTACTAAACAAACAATTATATAAAATACCGTACAAATTAATAGTGTAATAATAATCGCTCTAGGTAATGCTTTTTGCGGGTTAACAGTCTCTTCTGCTGAAGTTGAGATAGTATCAAAACCTAAATACGCAAAGAACACTGTTGTCGCGCCTATCATTATTCCTGACATTCCTTGCGGTGCGAAATTATCCGTCCAATTCGTAGGAGTAACATAAAACATACCAACAAGAACGAATAGTAAAATAACAATAATCTTAATAGCAACCATTAAATTATTTACAAACTTACTACTATTTGTCCCTTTAAATAAGACTATCATTATTAGTAGAACTACAGTAATTGCTAAAATATTACCATATCCACCTTCACTTGGTAATGTTGTATATTCCTTCGGTAATATTATTCCAAACCCTTCTAATAAAGATTTAAAATAACTTGACCATCCATTAGCTATTGCCGCTCCCGCTATAATATAACTTCCAGCTAGAAGCCATCCCATACAATGCGCTACAACCTCACCTAAGGTAATATAACTATATGTATAAACACTACCACTTGATGGTATTGTAGAAGATAACTCTGCATAGCATAAAGCCGTAAGTCCACAAGCTAATCCCGCTATTAAAAATGAGAATATTACCGATGGTCCAGCTTTAGACGCTGCTTCACCTGTTAACACCAGTATACCTGAACCAATAACAGAACCTATACCAAGAAGTACTAGGTCCATAGTTCTTAACGTTGGCCTCAAGGTCTTCTTGCCACTCTCTCCAAGTACCCTTTCCAATGTTTTCTTTCTAAATATTTGCATTAATAAAAAATTCTCCTTTCATTAGAATCACTAATACATTCTAACAATCCTTCTCTTATTAAATCTAACAACAATCTATTATAACGTGAGAACCTAATTTAATCAAATTTTTCTTTTATCACAGTTTTTCAAATAATTAATACAACGATATTACTTTTATTGATTTGCAGAACTTTGTAACTTCATATTACTAACTACATAAAAAACCCTCTTTATTGGAAATAATTTTATCCAATAAAAAGGGTATTTATAAATTGTTTAAACCATATGGCTTTTCCTTCTCTAAGAAACCGTTATACCTGTTTCAAATTATGAAATAAGCCCTTCATTTTTAAGAATTTCTTCTGCTGAATCTTTCTTATCAGGATTTACTAAAACGATCGGTCCAGTACATCCCATTCCGCTCTCAGCATATATTCCATTTTTCCAAAGTAGCTTAGTTGCATCTTCAAGGTCTAGAATATCAATTCCAGAGATTTGCGCAGTAACTACTTCTTTTTCTGGCATTTTAACTTCTTCAGTTGTTGCTGAGCCTTCTTTTTTAACTTTCAATTTAGAAATGAATTCATCTAGTTTAGCTTTATTAGCTTTTTCAAATTCTTGTCTTGCTATTTGGTTTACTTTACCTTTTGCTACTTCATAAGCATATTTCAATGCATTGGCTACAACAGGTGAACCAGATGCTCTTGATAAGATTAAAATTCTTCTATCATAATCTTCTCCCACACCAGGTCCATATCCAAATCCACTAGCTTCATAATCTCCACCAGTAGTAAATGCTGAGAATACTTTCATGAATAAGTTACCAGTTAATGAATCAACAACCATAACATCTGGAGTTCCCATAAGCAAATCATTACCTCTCATTACAGAACCACCATCTGCTCTTTGAGATGTTGCAAATTCAAATTCATAACCATTTTCTTTAAGATCTAATAAAACTTTCTCAACTTGTCTAGCACCTTCAACATTCGCTATACCAACAGTAGGATTAGATTTTCCAAGTGATTTAGCAGTTGCAATACCATAAAGTGTATTTCTTACCATTGCTTCAACTCTGTTAGTAGCTGAAGTCCCTGTTGTTGTTGCAAGAAGCATTTCCGTACCTCTAGCAGGTGTAATAACTCTACCTACTGTAGATACACCGATAGGGAAATTATAATGCATAGTTACACAAGAAGCTATTTCCCCTTTATCTAATAGGTCTTCCATAATTTTGTGAGCTTCGTCTTCATCTTTAGCTTCATAAGATTCGAAATCTTCATGTCCCTTACCTATTAAAACTATGTCGAATACAGGATTTTTAGCTAATATTGCACCTTGTAGTATATTCTCGAAACCATGTTCACTTCCTAAAGTCGTTAAACCAACTTTTAATTTTTTACCAAAGTTACCTGTTTCAATGGCATTAGCTACTTCTAGCAATACTTCTGATATAACTTGTTTACTCATAGTATCACCCCTATTCTTCTAACATTTCTTGGGAAATTTTTCTCATTGATTCTGCTATAATTTTTCTGATTTCATCTTTAGAAATTCCTGCAGATTCTCCTTCTACAGCACCGTTATTTCTTTCAACTACAAAAGATACTCCATCAAATAAGTTTGTCATTCTTCCTAAGAATAGACTACCTTTACCTACGATCATAGCACGGTTTTTATCACCTTTTGTTAAGTCATCGATTAAGAATCCTACATAAGGTACTCCTGAAGGAATGTGTCCTTGTGTTGGAGCCCAACCAGGTAAACCTTTAGCTTCGATAAATGTTTTAAGTTCTTTTTTCTCAATATCTCCACGCATTGCTGCTAATGCCGCAATCATTTTATAGTTAGCTTCTGGAACATTACCTGCTCCAGCTGCTTTAGTGATGTCTGGGTTTTGCATTTCTACAGAGAACACATCAACATCTGTAATTTTCAATTTAGCTTTATCTAATGGATCAGCTACTAAAGCTCCCATTACAGCTTGTGGTGAAGATCCTGTTCCCACGTTGTGTTTTCCGACCATATCAGTTCTAATGATTGGATTTACTCCATCATTTTCACTAATAAGAACAGCGAATCCACCTAGAACATCTTCTAGAACTGGAAGACCTTTTTTAACGTGGTCTTTACCATTCATACCTAATTTAGCACTTGCTCCACCAGCAACTACTAATACATTTTTGTATACTCCAGCTTTTACTAAAGATGAAGCACTAATTAATGCGTGAGTTGGTGCAGCACAGAAACCTCTTAAGTCAGATCCAGTAGCATTTACTAGACCTACAACTTCTGCAATTGCTTTAGCAAAGTTACCACCACCACGTTGGTTGATATCTCCACAAGCTTCTTCAGAACATTCTACAACATAGTCAATATCTGCTGGGTTAACACCAGAATTACGTAATAATTCTAATGCTGCAATAACTCCTGACGCTTTAACAACTAAGTTTTCAAAGATAACGTGAGCATTTAAGTTCACATCAACATCATGAGCTTTTTTAACGAAACCAACTACTTTACCTTCATGAACTAAGTCTTCGAATGATTCTTCATTATCGCTTAAGTCAGATCCTTCTAATTTTTCGAATAAAGGAGCTAGCTCTTTGAAGTTTTCCTCTATTTTAGGACGAACGTCGGCTACAAACTCTTCTGATAGTTTAACTAAGTCAAAAGCATCACAAAGTTTCATCAATGCTATAAACTCATCTTGTGGGACAATTTGTCCAAATTTCCCGTGTCGTTGACCTTGTTCATCTTTAATATCATACCAAGGCATTGGATAAGCCTTTAATTCTTCAGGAGTTTTATTTCCGATATATACTTGGTTAGGTAAATAATTAACCACTTCTTCATATGTACGAATATGGTTATTTACTTCTTTTAAAAACTCTGAATCTGGATTTGTTACTCTCTCTACAGAAGCAGTCGATCCATTTCTTACTATCATATCTGGTGTGTGAACAAGAATGTATCCTGCTCCCTTAAATACTGGATAATTCATAGCTATATTGTGCTGAGGGTATAAATATACCCTCAGCTCCCCTTTCTTTCTTTATTATTCGAATACTGTTTGACCGTCAACTTCTACAGTTAAAGCATGTAATGCTTTTTCTACAAGTCCACGTCTTAATTTTTTCTCTTCATCCGCTTCTAATTTTGGATTTCCTAGTGGGTGAGGGATTGCGATAGTTGGAACGATTCTGTTAGCTCCAACTGTTAGAGAAATCGGTACTACTGTACACATGTGAACCACAGGTATACCCGCTCTCTCAATTTCTTTTACCATCGTTGCACCGCAACGAGTACAAGTTCCTCAAGTAGAAGTTAAGATAACAGCATCTACTCCGTCGGCTACTAATTTTTGTGCATATTCTTTAGCGAATCCTACAGCACTAGCTACGGCAGTACCGTTACCTACTGTAGTATAGAATTTTTCGTGTAAGCTTCCAACTTTACCTTCTTTAACGAATTCTCTCATTACGTCTACAGGTAATACACGGTCAGCATCTTCGTTAGCGTATACTGGGTCGTATCCACCGTGAGCTGTTTCGTGAGTTGCATCAGTTAAATCAGTGAATCCTTCTAATGAATATTCACCATATTTAGATGCTGAAGATGATTCAATGTGGTCTGGGTTTCCTTTTGGAACAATACCACCAGAAGTAACTAAAGCGATTTTAGCTTTGCTTAAATCTTTAACAGCTGGGTTTGGCTCAACTCTGTCAAAGTTAGGCATTGGATATTCTGTTTCGAATTCTTCACCTTTAATTTTCTTAACAAGCATTTCAACAGCACGTTCTGATCCACGTTTATCGCTGAAGAAGTTAACACGGATTCCTCTTTCATGGTATCCTTCTTCTTTTGGAGAAAGGATTTCTTCACCTTTAGCTAATTTTGCTGCAAATTTAGCTAATTTTGGTAAAGCTTTTCTCATACCAGCTGCACTGTCAGCTGTTTCAAGAATATAAACTTCTTTTCTGAACATGTCTGTTCCTGGGTTTTCTACGTACATTGCAGTTACAGCTGGAATTTGTAATTCGTCTTGAACAGCTTTAGTAATTGTACCAGCTGCTACCCCGTAACGCCCTGCATTGAATGCTGGACCAGCGATGAATAATTGTGGTTCGCATCCTTTAATCATTTCTAAAAGTTCTGCTTGAACTTTTTCTAAGTTTTCGTTGAAGTAGCTATCACCACATACTACAGTTGCTACTACTTCAAAATCTTCTCCCAATTGCCCTTGTAACTGAACACTAATCGGTGGTAATTCAGTTCTTAATTCTGGTGCAATGTGGGCTTGTTCTTCTCCACCTACTCCAGCGAAGAATTGGTTTATATAATGTACTACTCTTATTTTAGACATTTTTATTTCCCCCTATAACTATTATTTAGATCTTTAATTACTCTCCACGAACGTCTTTCATTTCGCTTGCGATTTCATCAATATCTAATACCATTTCCATCATTCCAACTTGATCTTCATAGATAGCTTCATCTATTTGAGATTTAATTTCTTCTTCTACAATGTGATATACAGCAAGATTTAATGCTACACCTGCAAGTGGCCCTGCAAATGTTGGGTCCCCTGCTGTTACTGTTTCAGCTGCTAGACCAGCAGCTTCGGCTTCAGATGCACCTAGTAAAACAACAACGTTTTCGTTACCGAATTTTTCGGCAGCTTCTTTAACACGTTTTTGGTTTTCTAAGTCCATAGCCCCTGCGGCTGTTCAGACGAAACATTCAGTAGATGAGAATACTACTTCTACTCCTTCAATTGGTTTTACACACTCTTCAATAGCTAATCCTGGGATACCATCACGGTCACCAATGATAACTACTTTTTTATTAATAAGACTTACCATTATCTTATTTCCTCCTTGTTAAAATCTATAACATTTATTTTTATTTTGCTTACTAGAAAGTTTTAGTACTTAAGTAACCGAAACCTGTTTCGTTAGTAGCACCTGTAATAGCTTGAATTTCAACTTCGATAGTTCCATCTTCTCTTAATGAGTCTTGGTTACCACCAGCGATTACGTTTACTACATCGATGTGTCCGATAACTTTATCTAATTTTGGTAATACAACCACTTGGTTAGCGTTACCTCCAGTTACTACTGCATCAGCAGCTACGTCAGCATCAGCTAAACTTTGGCTGGCTCCGTCACGTCCTGCATATTCATCAGTTACGATAACTGTTTTAACTTTTTCAGCTTCAATTTTTTTACAGTTCATGATTAAGTCAGTATCTGGGTTACCGAATCCTTCTTGAGATACGATTACAGCATCTAAGTTTAAGTAACGGCAAAGTTTTGCAGTCCAGTTAGATGAACGTTCTTTATCCATTAAGTAAACATTTTCGTTAGTGATGATTACACCTAAGAAGTTAATTTCTTTACCATGTTTTTTGTATAAATCTTCAATAACACCATTGTTTAAGTGTACATATGTTGGGTTTTTATCACATGCTGATACACAGTTACCACTTACGATAGCACCATCCATAATTTCTGTTGGATATAGAATAGTTGGTACTATTTGTTTAGCATCAACACCATATACATAAGTATCGTGTAATAAACCTTGAGTTTGAAGCATGTATACATATCCTACTTTTGGTAAATCTGGATATTCAGCAATTTGTTCTAATAAAGGTTTAGTTTCAAATACTTCTACTTCTTCTGGTTCTAATGAACGAGCTAATTCTGCAATGTAACGAGCAGCTTTGAATCCGATATAGCGAACTGCTTTTTCGTGTTCGTGTTGTTTAACTCCTTCTTTAGGTTCAGCAATAACGATTAAGTTATTTGTTTTAGAGAATGGAGTATAGTCAGCTCCAACTCCAGTCATATCGATAATACCTTCTTGGAATCCTACAATTTTACCTGTAGTTACTACAGCCATACCTTTAAGTGCAATTGTACGACCTTCACCTACAGTATCTACTTTTGAAAGGATACCTGGGAAAATTCCTCCACGACCTTCAACTTTAACACGAGGTTCAATTACATCCTTAACTGGTGTAATACGAACACTCTCACCTGGACGAGCAATATCTAAATCAACAGATTCAATTACATCATCCTCGAAAACAGCTTTTACAAGCTCTTCTTTATTTACATATAATACGTTTGCCTCGATTTTTGATTCTGCAGCAAATTGTATATCTTTAATATGGATCTTTCCTAATTCAAGACGCATACCTAATACCTCCCCATTGAGTTTATTTTTTTTATAAATATTTGTTAATCATAGCTTCTATATTTGGAACAGTAGCATCGTCTTTAGTTACTTCTTCGACTTTGTTTCCGTCTTTATATATGGCTATTGTTGGTAACCCTAAAACTTTTTGTTTGATTGCAAGTCTTCTTGCTTTTGTTGTATCTAGAGCAGCAAACTTAAGTTTGTCTCCGTATTTGTCTGCTAATTCATGTACACTTGGCATAAGTGCTTTACATGGTTCACATCCTTGGCTCCAAAAGTCTACTAGCACGTATCCTTCTGCTTCCAATACTTCACTCTCAAAGTTTTCTTTGTTTAGTTCTAACATTGTCTTTGTCTCCTTTTATTTATTTTTAAATTTTATTCAAATTTCTCAGCAATATATTTTTCTGCAGTGATTGCTGCTACAGCACCATCACATACAGCTGTTACTACTTGACGGATTTCTTTTTGACGACAGTCACCAGCTACGTACACACCTTCAACACTTGTTTTAGTGTCTTCTCCAGCTTTAACATAACCACCTTCTGTAAGTTCAACTTTTCCCTCAAATAATTTAGTTTGTGGAACATATCCGATAAAGAAGAATAATCCCATAGTTCCATCTTCTTCGTCTGCTTCTACCACATATTCTTCACCTGTAGCTACATTTTTCAATTTAATAGCTTCTAGAATTCCATCACCAATTGCTTCAAGAACAACTGTTTCAGTTCTAATTTCGATTTGTGGGTGATTTCTTGCTTTTTCAGCTGTAATTCTTTCACAGTGAATATCTTCTTCAAAGTGAATGATTGTTACTTTACGAGCAAATTTAGTTAAGAATAGAGCTTCTTCTACAGCACTGTTTCCTCCCCCAACTACGAACACTTCAAGTCCATCGAAGAAGTCACCATCACAAGTAGCACAGTAAGAAATACCTTTACTTTCTAATTCTCTAACTCCTGGAATATCTAATTTTCTTGGAGATGCTCCAGTTGCAATTACTACCGCTTTAGCTGTGTAATCACCGCTTGTACAAGTAACTACTTTTTCGTCCCCTTCAAGTTCAACATTTAGTACTTCTTCTTGTTTGAACTCAGTACCAAAACTTTTCGCTTGTTCTGCCATTCTCGCTGTTAAACGTGGTCCAGTTGGATCTTCAATCGCACCAGGATAGTTTTCAATCATGTGAGTGATTGCAGCTTGTCCTCCATTTTTTGATTTTTCTAGAACCAAAACGTTTAATTTAGCACGTGAAGCATATAACGCAGCTGATAACCCTGCAGGTCCAGAACCAATAATAATTACATCATAATTTCTACTCATAATTATTCTCCTTTATTTATTTTTTTATAAAATTCTATTTATCGCATTTAATAATAAATCGTGATCAATAACACTAAAGTCATCTTTTACTCTATCCGTCCACTGAGGAACTTCTTTATTTTTTCTAAATTTTTCAAAAGTTCCTACGGCTTCAGAAATTAAGTTTATAGAAGCAACATCTAGTTCATTACTTTTCTTAATAACTACAGATCTGTAAATTGTTTCATTTGGTTTAACACTTCCGTATAGAGGATGTGTGACAACTTCCCAATTTACATGTACATAGTCCCTAACTTTTTTTAATACATCTAGATAATCTATATCATGATATTCAACTTCTATATCTTTAAATTTTTCATTTGAAAATCTTGGATTGTTTGTTATCAATTTCATAGCATCCCACCTAAAATAAAAACAACACAAAGAAAGCTAGTTAGCTCTCTCTCTGTTGACTTGCTTCAGAGTCCTGTCATAGTACAGTCTTTTTACCTGAGAATTTCATTAACATTCGCTAAATGTTAACTTGTACCTTCGGTGTCCATTGTCCTCTCCCGTACTAATCATACAGTTATCTTTTTCATACCCTTATTTTATACTATTTCTCTAACAAATGAAACCCTTTTTTTATCTGATGTATGCGCTCTAAATAAATATATTAGCATATGTTATTTCTGAAATCAGCATTAAATCCAACTAAAATGTGTTATATAACTAATTTCAAACTTAAGACATGGAAATATTTTTGTTTTTTCTTGGTTATAGTTTTATAAATTAAGATATTACTTATACTTGAAAACTCTACTGCAAAGCTTTTGAAAATAAAGAAAATGACTTATCTATAAAAAAATATTAGATTTTTTCTATTAATTTCAATATGTAGTTATCTATTTTCATTGAAATATACAATATTTTTCGTTATACTTAATCATACATCCATCTAGTTTAAGGAGGTATAATATGAATAATACACAAAAGAGTTTAATAGCTATTCTTATTTGTTATTTTTCATGGGGATTATTTCCCATATATTTTAAATTACTAAAAGAAATAGGTGCATATGAAGTTCTTGCGATGAGGATTATATGTTCTTTTGTTTTTATGATTATTGTAGTCGCAATTGCAAAAAATAAAAAATCTATTTTAAATGAAATAACTACTCTCTGGAAAGATAAAAAGAGTGTCTTACTATTAGTACTAGCATCATTTTTAATAACATTAAACTGGCTTACATATATAATTGCGGTAAACACTAACCACGTACTAGAGGCAAGTTTTGGATATTACTTAAATCCAATTGTTACAATTATACTAGCAGTAGTATTTTTAAAAGAGAAGTTAACACGTACACAAACAATAGCGTGTCTATGCGTTGGAGGTTCTTTAATATACCTATTTATTTCGCTCGGATCTCTTCCTTGGATTTCTATATTACTAGCACTAAGTTTTGGACTTTATAGCTTATGTAAAAAGAAAATTGTCCTTAGTCCAAAAGCAAGCTTACTAATAGAAACAGCAATAGTTTCTCCTATCGCACTTATTTACATGGGATATCTTTCATCGAATAACTCAATTACATTCTATTCTTTTGGAACAGATACATTAATATACTTATTATTATCTGGTGTAATTACTGCAGTTCCACTTATGTTATTTGCTAAAGGAGCCACAGCAATACCTTTATACATTCTAGGTATTCTTCAATATCTACCTCCTACTATGCAATTCTTCATAGGAATTTTTGTATATAGAGAAGTATTAAGCGTTCAAAAACTAATATCATTCTCAATAATTTGGGTCGCTGTAGCAGTATTCTGTTATTCAGCAGTTATCTCAATGAAAAAACAAAACTTAATCAATGAGAGTCACAAAAAATAAAAAAGAACTTATCCATATTTTTTCATGGATAAGT